>CAZARW010000007.1:45644-70241 GCA_964487645.1 uncultured Prolixibacteraceae bacterium | reverse complement strand
TTTTTCATTTATATTTGTTTTGTGAAATAAAGGGATAGCACTCGCAAAAACACTTCCCTTTATTTGGGGTTAATTGGGTAATACTTCGTGTATTACCCTTTTTTATATTTAATTTTGTTTAGTAATAAAAATTAAGATTAAAACAATCGTAGTTTTTATAAGTTACGTAAATTTTTAGGCTGTCACTATTGGTTTGTTTTATAGAGACTAAATCATTTTTAACAGAACCAGATCCTGCGTTTTTTAACCATTCTCCATTTTTCTGATATTCTATTTTATAATATATCTTTTTATTAGAAAAAATATCACAATAGTCACAGGCAACTGTCCACGATTGTTGTTTCCATGAGTTTTTTTTGTCAAAATCGATATTCATGTCTATTGTATAATCAGCAATGTTTTCAAAAACTTCATTTATTACAATAAATTCAATATAATTTTCTGATGTAGGTTCATCAATTGTGTCATTACTAACCATGGCACTTTTGGCTATTGTTGATGATTCCATCGTAGTGGTTTGTAACGAAACAGAAGCAGTTGTGTATTTATCTAACAGAATCTGACTATTTGTCTTAACAATAAGGTCAAGTGAATTTTTCCCTGTAGAATCGGCCAACGAAAGCGTTTTGCTATATTTACATATGTTTTCTTGTTTATCAAAATCAATAAGGGGTTCTGAACATGAATTAAACAATAATAATAACAGCAATAAAATAAAATTTGATAATTTCATTTGATTTTAGGTTGTGTTTTTAGCTGCGTCAAACATAATAAAAAATAATAAAAAAAAAAAAACGTTTATAATATTAATTCATTTTTTGTTGTTACTAAACAAAATTATGCTGTTTTGCATTAACAAAAAGCAGTTGAGACCAAATCGAAAAAAACACCCTGCACTATATCAACAAAATAAGTAATAAAACATTGTTGCCAATTATATTTATAATCAATTATCAAACCAACAATTTTCGGATTATCTCCATCGTTTTTCATCACTATTAAATCACACTAAAATAAGCCTCGGTATAAACATATCGCTAAAAAAAAGGGCATAAAAAAACTGCCGGTGTAGAATTAAATAACCACCGGCAGTTTTGTATTTAAATATATTATGTATAACTATCTGCAGCTATCTCCAGCCATCATTTTGTTTTAGATTACTCCACTTAAGGATTTCGCTTAGCGGTATTGGCCCATGGTACATATAGTCCTGATATTGTCTTTCTTCAACAACTATGGGTTCAGAAACATTCCCATCGTTTATCCTAATCCCCATTGCGGGTTCATTTAGCTTCTCAAGAGACACTTTCCAACGTCGTAAATCCCAAAAACGATGACCTTCGAAACAAAGCTCAATACGTCTCTCATTTCTGATTAGCTCCCTCATATCTTCTTTTGATGCAACTAACTGAAGATATACATCATTACCTCCGCCGACATTGGCTCTGTTTCGTATTGCACGAATGACGTCACGAGCTGAATAAGAAACTCCGGGAGCTGATCCGTCGGGGCCATAAGCTTCGTTTGCAGCTTCGGCGTATATCAAGTAAATTTCGGTATACCTGATACGGGCATTGTAATAAGTAACTGTTATTGGATTTGAGCGGTTAAGGTTAACAGCCTGTCGTAAAAGTTTACGCATATAATAACCGGTACGTGTTGATTTTCCAAGCTCGTTATTTACCGAATTTATTCCAGTTTCAATATCAATTACCGAATTTGAATGCCCGGCAGTACTCCCATGAAATACTATATAGGTTTCTAATCGGGGATCTCTGTTTTGATATGGATTTGAAGGATCGAAACCTGAATTTGAATTGTTAATAGGATACCCATTTGCCATTGGAAAAGCATCGACAAGGTTTTGAGTTGGATTACAGCGACCATCTCCTTGTAATGATGGAGGGAAGTGGCTTTTCTCAATAGTATTGTTAATATCGCCAGCACTTTCCTGTCGGGTATTAGTTCTCCAAATAATTTCAGGAGGTGTTGATCCTGCCGATAAGGATTGTATTTCGTCAAGATTGGTGTACCAGGTATGACCATTAGGATCGATTCCCGAAATGCCATTGTTCAGCTCAAGAACTTGTGCTGCACATTGCGCAGCATGTTCCATTGTGTATTCGGAACCGGCAGCATAAGCCGGACTTGCTGCCAATAATGCAGCCTGAGCCTTAACACTCATTGCTATCCTACCCGACATACGCCCACGGAAATTAGTTCCAAAAACCCTATTGTATTTTGAAACTGATATACCTTCATATTTTTTGGGCACCTGTCCATCGTTTATGTTCAGTCCATCGTATTCTACAGGTAAAAGTTCAGCAGCCATGTCTAAATCAGAAAATATTTGAGCCATACACGCATTAAAACCGTCACGAGGGAGATTTAATTCTGAATCGGTGTCCATTGGATCAATAATAACAGGAATGCCCAAAAGTTCACCATTTACCCATCCTGCATGAGCCTGCATGAGGTAATACATGAACAAACCACGCAAGCCGTAGGCTTCGCCTTTTATCCGGTCGTTAAACATCATAGCAACTTCTTGGTCTTTTGCCCAATTCACTTTATCTGCTTCAGCAATAACAATATTCATGTAAAGAATTGCATTATAAAGTGCTTGCCATTGCTCAGTGGGATTAAAACTGGCAGACCATTGTCCGGTTGCCATAAGAAGATAGTCGTTGCTATTATCGTTAGTAACAGCATCGTCGGTTGCATATTCACTAAAGTGATAATTATTGACAGGTAAACGCAAGTATCCGTTGGTAAGCAAGCCATCAGCAAATCCTGCTTCATCGTAAATTACACTTTTGTCCCTGATGTTTTCAATAGCAGGCTCAAACATGTCGTCGCAACACGTAAGGACAAAGCCTAATATCAGGATTATAATTATTTTTATCTTGTTCATATTACTTTTTTTTACTTGTTCATATTTAATAATTTCTAAAAAACGGCTTTCAATCCAATATTATAGAATCTATTTTGAGGGCTTTCGCCAATATTGGTTTCCAGAATCTCTCTTTCTTTAGAAATGATCAGCAAGTTAGAACCACTTAAATGAATTCCACATTGTTTGATAAATGAATTATTAAACAGTTTTTCAGGCAAATCGTATGATAATTGTAGTCGTGCAATATTTATATGGTCGTTTTTGTATAACCAGAAGTCAGAATCTCTGAAACTTACACCCTTACCGTCTATTGATAAACGTGGATATGTACCCAGTTTTGTAACTTCCATCTCGCCATTATCGTTAAGTCCAATAATGTTACGATCGCGCACTAAGGCAGAATATTTTCTGTCGTCGTAAACCCAATAATATTCACTGTTTTTCATTCCATATCCGCCATATCCGGCATTTACCAAGCTAAATAGCGTAAAGTTTTTCCATTTTACGGTAAAATTCAGTCCCATTGTTAAAGGCTGTCCGTACAAGCCTTCACGTCCTAAATAAACTGCATCTCTCTCGTCAATTACACCATCATCGTTTTGATCGATATACCTTAAGTCTCCGGGCCGAACTGTACCAAAGCCATGTGTTGGGCTTTCAGCAATTTCAGATTCATTCATAAAAAATCCATCGCTTTTATATCCGAAAATTGCATCCAGCGGTTTCCCTTGTCTGTTTTGGTACTCATCAGCATAGTTTTCGCTTCTTCGCAAAGCTTCGGTTTCGTAGTAAGTACCAACAATTCCGACATTAAGCTCTACTTGCCCGATATTTTTCTTAAATGATGCTCCAAAATCAAAACCTTTTCGTAAATCCTGTTCAAAATTATCAACGGGAATAAAGCTTGACACAGGCCAGCCAGTACTGAAATAACTAGGATACAAATCGTTGTTAACAATAGGTATTCCATCCATAATACTATAAAACATTGTACCATTCAGGAACAACGAATTGTTAAAAAGTACAGCTTCAAAGCCAATATTTATTTCTTTTCTTTTTATAAAAGTGAGATTTTTATTTTCTCCTCGTTGTATATCGGTTGAAGTGCGTGAACGTCCTTCTTGCCAGCTAAACCATGCACCATCTCTTTGGGTAAGGAAACCTGAATGCAGAAAATAATCATCTTCTAAGTCTAAATCGGAATTCAATATACCTGCTGATGCAGTAATTTTAAGATTATTAATTGTGTTCGAATTAGCCAAAAAATCCTCTTGACTAATCCTCCATCCAAGTGCAATTGTAGGAGATATTGCCTGACGATTTCCTTCAGGAAGTTTTGCCGAATGAAGTATATTCCCAGTAAAATCGATATAGTATTTTTGCGAATAATTATAAACTGCATTCAAACCAATGTTTGCACTACTGGGCTTGTGATACATTCCTGAAATTGTTTGTTGAAAACCGGTTGCAAGCAAAAGTGCTGAAACATTATGTACATTATTGAATGTATTGGCATAATTGAATTGACCTGAGAAAAAAGTTGTTTGTCGCTGCCATGTATCCGAGAGGTTTCTGCCCCTGCTAACTTTATCTTCATTAAACTTATTAACAGATGTAATAATTTCATTTCCCTCTTCGTCAGTATCCCATAATGCCTCATAAACAGCATATTCGTTGTTGTTTACCGACAAGTTAAAATTTGTTGAATAATCGACACCAAATTGAGATGAAAAAGATAATCCTTTCAAAAGTGGAGACATATCATAATCGACAGTTACATCGAATTGATACTGGCGGCTTGAGAAAGTATTTGCACCATTAGCATACATTTCGCCAAAAGGAGTAGTTTGTTGAAATGTATTTCCACCAATTAAGTATTTATCATCGATAAGAAATTTGCTGTTTTCAAGCAATACAGCAAATTCTTCATTTGATTCATCGAAATAACTAATGGGCACAAATGGAGAATACCGGTTAGGCCTTAGCGATGCTGCATTGGACCAATAATCACCTTGTGCATTTTTTGAATCATAAAAAGCCATGCTAGCATTAACTTTGCTTGAAATGTATTCATTAATTTTCACATCAATATTTCCTCTAACATTAAAGCGCGTTGTTACATCGTTTTTAGCTTCACCAACTTTAAGGAGGCTGTTTTCATGGTAAAAGCCCATATTTGTGTAAAAACGGGCAACCTTATTACCTCCTATAAATTCAGTACTTACATCGGTCCGATTCGAAAACTTTCTGACATAATCTTCAGAATAGTAATCAAGATCGGGATAACGATAAGGGTTAAGCCCTGAATCGTAAAGTTCAATTTCATCTTCGCTATACAAAGCATCCTGTTTCTTATTTGCACGAGCCTCGTTATAAAGTGTCATGTATTCAGCTGAAGCCAGGTATTCAGGAAATGCTTTAGGAACATTTATCCCGGTATTTGCTCTCACAATAATTTCGTTGGGAGAGTTTATACCTCGTTTTGTTGTAATCAGTATTGCACCCTTGGCTGCATGATTTCCATAAAGAGCTAATGCCGATACACCTTTTAATACTGTTATTTGTTCAATCTCAGAAGGCATAATATTGTTAGCATCGCGCGGTATTCCATCAACCAATACCAGATATGAATCCATACCCCAAATATTTCCATGAAACCCCGGTATAAATGAAGACAGATTATCGAGGCTGTTAATATGGTAGTCTTTATCTAATATTTCCGATATGTTTATTGACGATACACCTCCAAGTATGTCGTCTTTATTAACGCGTTGAAAAGCAGTGTTTATTTCAACATTCAGGCTATCTTGCGCATTAACTCCCCCAATAAACATTAAAAAAAATAGGGTTAAGAGTTTTCCTGTGTTTATATATTTCATCTGTTTATATTTTTAGTATTTAGTCAATTTTACCATCCCGGATTTTGGTAGAATTCGGGGTACATAGCAACATCTGACTTTTTCAGCGGTAACCAATAGTGTTTTTCAGTATATCTTCGTTCAAAAAATACTTCTTCACGCAGGTTTAAAACCCGGTTGTTTGTTGGGTCATTTTGGTCAAATGATTCGGGGTTGCTCCGATTAAATTCGACCGATGTTTTAATGTTATATGGATATTCAATCAACAATAGCCAACGCCTTAAATCATTAAATCGGTGACCTTCCCATGCAAGTTCAACAGCTCTTTCGCGTCTTAATTCTTTCATAAATTCGTCAACCGAATTCAGATATTTTTCATGAATATCGGATACACCAGCTCTGTTTCTGATTTTGTTAACAGCCTGAACTGCTGATAAAGAATTTGATACTAAGGTTTCGGCTTTAGCGTTAATATCATCGTATGAAATAGCTACAGCTTCAGCATACATTAGGTATACATCGGCTAAACGCATCCACGAAATATGAATTGTATGTTGGTTGTATGCATTGTCGAAACGGTTAAATCCTATTGGATTGAATTTTTTAAGTAAATATCCGGTATTGCTCCCTGTTTCGGGATTTCGGTACAAACCTCCACTGGCAAGGTCGGCAAAAATATATTGTTCATTTTCGGGTCCCGGATCGCCAAGGATCATACGTTCGGTATCAATTGCATAGGTAATATAAAAGCGTGGATCGCGGTTTTTCCAAGGGTATTCAGGGTCGTAACCCGATTCAGCATCGGCAATACCGGCATCATACAATTTTCCGGGAACTTCGTTAATTGGCAAACCGTTTTCCATACCAAAATAATTGGCATAGTTGGCTGTTGGATATTGTGACCAACTTCGCCCCTGTAATATATTTGCTGCCAGGTATTGCTTATTCATCGACCAATCTGTACCACCCCAGTGAGGGCCTCTGAATATAGCCTCGGTGAGTCCTGGCATTCTTCCGTTTTGTCCATTGGTCATCCATAAGTCGGTATATTCACTAAAATCGACCAAAGAGTAGGGAGTTTGACCGCTTTCGACCAATTCGAGTAATTCACCAAAAGCATTAGCCGCTTTCTTACAATATTCAATGTCATAAGAATCATTTCCGCCCGAAACTTTGTTCATTAGAGGACTTCCGGCGTATAAATAATTTTTCCCTAAATAGCCTAAAGCCATAATTTTATTTATGCGTAGGTCATTACGTCCTCTGGTTTCTGCCGCTTGTCCTTCGGTAATGTCGTCCCAATGTATTGGCAATAAATCGGCAGCTCGTCTAAAATCGGCAGCAATTAAGTCAGCACATTCTCGATAACTTAATCTGGGTTCGAGCAATTGTTCATCTGAAGGTAATACTTTGTCAATATATGGCATTCCTCCCCAGTAAGTTATTAAGTGGAAATGGAACCATGCTCTGAAAAAGTATAACTGTCCTTCAATAAGGTCTTTTTCCTGTTCGGTAGCATCAGTTAGTCTATCTAAGTTTTCAATACCTAAGTTTGCTTTACGTATTCCGTACCAGGCAAGTGGCCAAAGAGCTTTCTTCCAACGAATATCGCCATCGTTGTCGCCATATGTCGAAGCGTTATCGCGGTCGAAAAAATTATCTGACCCCATACCAGCCTGCCAATTCCAGAAATTACCAAGGTCGAATTGGTTCAGTATCCAAAGAGTACCAATTCCATTGATACTATAGTGCTCTTCTTCGCCAAAATTAAAGAAGTTGTTGTACTGATAATTTGCAAAATCGGGGATACAATGATATAGTTCTTCGGTAAACCCCTGAAAGCTGTAAAAGTTACTAAAAGCATCATCGGGATTAATGGTTGATTCTCGTTCAATATCTAGATAATCAACGCAGGACATTATCCCAAGAATGGTAAGGATAAGTCCGAAATTTGTAATATTTAATAGAATTTTTTTCATAATTTATCCATTTTTAAAATGTCACTTTTACACCAATATTGAATCGTTTCATAGTAGGGTATGTGCTTCCTGACCATACTCCTCCAACCATGTTAGATTCGCGGTCGTCGGGCATCCTAGTCCAAAACCACAGATTATTACCATTCAGATAAATCCGCAATGATTCAAGACCTGCTAATCGTATTAGTTGAGCCCTGGTAAAAGTATATGCAATTTCAGCATTTCTTAAGCGAATATATGATCCATCGTATTGATACAAGTCACCCTTAAAAGCACCATGCGGAGTTGTTGCTAAACGAGGTAGAGGTGTATCAGGATTTATATTTTCTTTAGACCAGAATTCTCCTTCTTCGTATGCTGTATTTATATATGCACGGTGGAAACTGTTCAGACTAACAGCTCGTGAAACATTTGAAACTCCATAAAACTGAGCAAAAACACTCCAGCCTTTCCAGTCAACACCAACAGTTGTATTGTATGTATTTTGCGGATTACCTGAATATGCATAAGGAACTTTGTCGTTTAAATCATCGATCATTCCATCGGCATTAAAATCAACTATATAAAAGTTACCCGGTATTTTTGAATCATCGTTACTTTCAAACTGAGTACTTGCATACATTTCGTCCCAAGTATTATAGTATCCATGTGATAAATGTGTTCTGGCCTGTCCATTAGCAAATCCTGCTTGCTTTAAATAGTCGGGGTATAATGCAGGATCGTCTCGTTCAAGTATAATGTCTTTAGCGTGAGTCATACTTATATTACCCCAAAGACGCAGGTTTCTGTTTATTTGTTTATTGTATTTAAGTTCAAATTCAAAGCCTTTAATTTCAACTTTACCGAGGTTAGCTACGGGTGCATTCACTCCAAAATACGATGGAATTGCCCTATCTTTTCCGGTTATCAGAATGTCTTTGCGCAAGTCTCTGAAAACATCAATACTCCCTGTGAACAAACCGTTAAAAATTGCATAATCAATACCAATATTTGTTTTTGTTACCGTTTCCCACCGAACATTTGGATTTCCCAATACATTTTCTTTATACCATGTATACGGGCTTCTTTCCGACTGCAGTGTTCCAAGCCATGAATTGTTATCATATGCCCAGTTTGTTTCGTATAACCAACGATCGCCACTAACATTATCATCGCCAATATTTCCGTACGAAGCTCTTAATTTTAGCATGTCAAGAAAAGCAAGGTTTTCCATGAATTTTTCGTTACTCAACATCCAGCCAATAGCTCCTGAAGAGAAAAAAGCAAAACGGTATTCGACTCCAAATCGTTCAGAACCATTATATGCACCATTGTATTCAATAAAATACCGGCTATTATAATCGTAGGTAGTTCTAAACACCCAGTCTTCACGGTAACTTGGAATACCACTTCCGATAGAGATTTCTTGTCGTGACATATTGCCCATCGCCCCCAGGGTATGTGCCCCAAACTCCCTGAAATAATTAAGCTGAAGTGAATAATTTAATGTACGCTTGGTATTCCAATTCTGCATTGAACCTGAAGCATTACTCCATTTTACTCCTTCTTCCCAATCGAAATTTGTATTTGCATCCATTTGTTCACTAAAAACTTCTTCGCCTGTATCAGGATTTATCCATTTTTTCAATGTTCCATTATAAAGATCATTAATCCCTCTATCTCCTTCAACTGAGCTAATGTCCCATGAAATTGCAGCACGAAGTTTCAATCCTTTAAGAATCATATCCAATTCCTGTTCAAGTATAAAATCGGTATTGAGCCGGGTTGTAGTGGTTTGTTGTTTTCCGTTAATTGAAATCTCCATGGCTGAATTGGGAGCTTCGACATCGGCGGGATAGAAAAATCCCCAGGTACCATCGGCATGTTTTGGGTAATAGGCATCGGGCGGTAAACCATAGGCACCTGCCCACAAGCGGTATTCAAATTCTGTCCAGGGTGCTTGTCGTACACCATATGAGCCAAAAAGATTGGTACTGAATTTTGTTGTTTTAGTGAGCTGAAAATCGAGATTAGTACGGGTATTAAGCCTGTTGAAACCAAAGCCCGTATTGTAACCTCTGCTATTATCTCTTACATCGTAAAGGTCACCTTCGTGCAAATAGTCAATAGAAGAAAAGTATTTCACAAATGGCGTTCCTCCGGAAACATTAATATTTGCATTATATGACATGGCAAAATCCTTAAAGAGGTAATCCTCCCAATCGACATTTGGATATCGCTCCATTTCTTCCTGGCTAGTCTGATTGCGGTAACGTTCGATAACCTCTTGAGGCGTAATGTATGACCAAACATCGGGCCTGGTTGATAATTCGTACTCAACAATCTTATTTTTTAACTGAAATGCATCGTATGAATCGAGTTTTCCGGGAAGTTTGGATGCAGTCTTCATTGTTGAGCTGAAACCTACATCAATCCGGGCTTTACCTTCACGGCCTTTTTTGGTGTTTATTAATAATACACCATTAGCTCCACGCACACCATAAACCGCTGTTGCAGATGCATCTTTCAAAACCGAAATAGTTTCAATAGAATTTATATCAATACTGCTCATTTCGCGTTCAATTCCATCAACCAAAACAAGCGGGTCGCTGTTGTTCCAGGTACTTTGGCCTCGAATGATTATTTTTGGGTCTTCCATTCCGGGAATACCAGTACTTGCCAGTGTAACAACTCCCGGTAAATTTCCGGTAAGAGCAGTACCTAAGCTTGACACACCGCCACTCCGTTCTAAAACATTGCCTGTTGTTTGCGCAATTGCACCTACAACACTTGCTTTCTTTTGCTGACCAAATCCAACAACTATGGTTTCGTCGAGTTGATAGCTTTTAGCATTGAGTTCAACATTTATAAAATCACTACCTGAAACTTCAATTTCAACGGGTTCCATACTTATAAACGAAACTACAAGTGTTTGATTACCGCCGGGAATTTCTAACGAAAAGTCACCGTTTACATCAGCTACAGTTCCTATCGATTTACTTCCCTTTAAAATTATTGTAGCACCAACTATCGGGTCATGTCGCTCATCAATTACTTTTCCTCTTACTATGTTTACATTTTGTGCCATAATTGTTGCTGATAACAACAAGGTAAACAAGAACAGTAACCCTGACAGATAAAATTTAGGTCTGTTATTCATTATTATTGAGTTTAATTATTATAGTTCAATGTATTTGTACTTATAGGTTTAAAAGACTGATATTATCATGATTATTGTTTTTTGTAAGTATGAAAACTAAAGAGAGGCTATCTGAAAAGATATTACTAAGCTGCTGAGTAAAGCCGAATCAACTAATCCTTTTTTAAATTCGTGTTTCAACAAAGTCAGTACGACAATAATGATTACTCTCCAAACAGCCCCTTTTTAGATCAAGAATTACAATAAACTAAATCTAACTATCTATTTACTACCGGGGTAAAAGTTTCAATTGATACGCCTCGGTCTCTAACAACTAATGTATCTTTGGTTTTTATTTGTACTGAGCCAAGATCAACCTGATAATCAAGCACAAGAACATCCCGGTCTTTGTTGCCCCAGCTATTCTTATCGCCTTGTTTTATGAATTTACCGTTTCCACTTGCTGACACCACATTTTCTCCTGCAGAAAGCACACACTCTGTACCGTCCCAGCTATCGAATGAAAGGATTAGTGAAAAACTATAATCAATACCTAATGTATCCTGAAGCGACAATGGAAATTCTAATTCAGTTAACGATAAGGTATTGAGTTCACACACTTCGTTTTGTTCGATAAATTCAGTATTGCGATAAAATTGGGTTTCGTCACCATTAATAGTAATAATATCGTACCCGCGCCTCAGATAGAGTGCATCCCACTTGTTTATATACTTTACAGCATACAAAACATAGTCTTTAGCAGGAACATTCCACAGGGCGCTTTCGAGTTTGCTGGCTTCGGGAAAATCTGTTTTTCCGGCTAGTATTGAGTCGGCACCTTCAACATTGGTCATAACCATGGGTATTACATAGTTATGGCTTAAGGCTAGTGAGTCTTCAAAAAATTTCTCATCGAGTTGAATTTCGACACCTCCTGCAATGTTTCCTTTTTCAATAATTATTTGATCTGACATCAAAGAGTAATAATCTGACGGCATCGAGATAACCGGGCTTGAATTATCGCTATATGTCAAATCATTGCAAAGAGATTCATCAATAACAATATCAATTATTACATCCTGCCGATTGGTGTAACCACCTCCCCATGTAGCCATTATTTCAAATTTGAAATCATTGTCGAGATCAGAATTAAAAATATCTTCTCCGAGAGTAATTGTCCTAACAGGCGACTGATAGGCAAAATATACAGCACTGTATTCAAAATCGGGAAAATCCCAATCCTGATTTTTACATGCAACCATTGTAAGTATTGTTAAAAACAATAAAAAGATTTTTCTCATAAGTTTATAGTTTTATATTATTTGATTCATTTTGCTAATGGATTAATAGTTGAACTTACCCCAAGTTTTTTGTATTGGTAGATAGTATGAATAGGTAGGGCTATTGATAAAACACTCTACACTCATGCTGATTTCATATATGTTAGTTATAGTCAGTAAAAAAACTGACATAAAGATAGATGCAGGTAAGTGCAGTTATTGTAAAAAAATGGTCAACAATTTTAATTGATGTTGCAAAATGCTAATTGGCAAGAAATTCTGAAGGAGTTTTACCAAATTGTTCTTTAAAGCTTTTTGAAAAGTACGATAATGAGGAAAAACCGGTTTGGTAAGCAACTTCGGTTAACGAACAATTTTTCTTCCGGATTAAATGAACAGCTTGTTTTAGCCTGATAAGTTTAATATAATCAACAATTGATTTTCCTGTTAATGCCTTTATTTTTCGATATAAGTTACTCCGGCTCATATTTAAATGTTCGGCCATATTTTCAACATTCAGCATATTGTCGGCCATATTATCGACTATATAGTCAATTGCCTTTTGCATAAAATCCTGATCGATTTTATTTTGGGCAATTTTATTGGGCATAAAATAGGCGTTTTGGCTAAAATGAGCATAAAGCTCTCTCCTTGAATGTATCAACTGTTTAATTTTTACTTTGAGAAACTTCACACTGAACGGTTTCGTAATATAAGCATCAACACCGGCTTCAATCCCATCAATCTGATCGTTCATTGTATTTTTTGCGGTAAGTAAAATAAGAGGAATGTGACTCGTGTTAATCTCGTTTTTCAACATCCTGAACATTTCAATTCCGTCACATTGAGGCATCATCAAGTCGCTAACAATAAGCTCGGGCATTTTTTCTGTGGCAATTTTAAAACCTTCATTGCCATTTGATGCTTCAAATACTTCATATGTTTTGCCAATTTCATGCACTAAAAATGACCGAAGTTCCTTGTTATCTTCAACGATTAAAACACTGGCCTTTTCGATAACATCTTGCTGATTTTTTGTACTACTGATGGCAGTTTGGTTAGAAACACTACTTAACAAATCTGAGCTTTCGTATTGATTTTTTGGAAATTCAGCAATTTCATTATCAGAATATGCTTCGCGGTTTATTGGTATAATAAATGAGAAACACGAACCATTTTTGCCTGTACTGTCAACCCATATGTTACCACGATGTAGTTCAACAAGGCCTTTACTATACGTTAAGCCTATGCCTGTTCCCCTTTCTCTGTTTTTTTTGCCCGATTTAACCTGGTAGAATTTTTCAAATATGTCTGAGAGTTCGTTATCGGGTATTCCCTTGCCGCTATCAACAACTGATATTTTTAAATAGGTATTTTGTTTATCGGTTTTTAATTGCTTGCCATTCTGTTTATTTATAATTTCATTTTCTGTGATTTTTTCAGCAAATATTTCAATACTTCCATTGTCAGGTGTAAATTTGAAAGCATTTGACAAAAGGTTTACAAGTATGGTTTCCAGTTTTTCTGAATCGAACCACCCCTCAATATGCTGAGGATTGCTTTTAAACGTAAACTTTATCCCACTTTGTTCGGCTTTTGCCGTAAACAACATCACCACTTTATCAACAAAATTGTTTAAACTGGAATATTGAACCTCAAGTGCTACTACCCCGGCTTCCATTCTTCGTATATCCAAAAGATTGTTCGTCAACTGCATAAGTCTTTTGGCATTTTGTTGAATAGTAAGCAAATGCTTTCTGAATTTTGAATCGCTTTCGTCTAAAAGGCCTTCGAGTGGTGCAATTATAAGGCTTAATGGTGTTCGGAATTCATGCGAAATATTTGTAAAAAAACTAATATTGGATTTGTTCAATTCGTGTTCTTTGATTCGGGCAATTTTTTCAATTTGAAGCTGGTTTTTAATTTTCATCCGCCCATAATAAGCTTTCAGAGCAGCAAGCGTTGTAACAATAAATATAATAACATACAGAGTGTAGGCCCACCATGTTTTCCAATATGGAGGCTTGATAATTATTGACAATGAATGCGGTTTTTTGTTCCATACATTATCGTTGTTTGATCCCTTTACTTTGAAAGTATATGTACCGGGTTTTATATTGGTATATTTTGCTGTAGTTGTAGAGCCAATATAATTCCAGTCTTTGTCGAAACCCTCCAGCATATAACAAAACTGGTTTTTTGATGGGTTAGTAAAATTTAATGCAACAAAATCAATTGAAAACGAAGATTGGTTATGCTTCAAAATAATTTCTTCGCATTGGCTTATATGTTTTTCTATTGGAGAGTTTGGCACAGAAGGAGTAAGCTCTTTGTTGTTGACACTTATGCTTTTCAGAACAACTGTGGGAGTTTCTTCGTTTATTCCGATATCCTCAGGATAAAAAGCGTTAAACCCGTATTTATTTCCAAAAAGTACCATACCGCTACTTGTCTTAAAATTTGAATTCGTATGAAAACTGTTTGAATTTAGTCCGTCGGCTACCGTGAAATTCTGAAAACTGAATTCATCGTAATTGAATCGACACAATCCTTTGTTGGTACTCACCCAAAAAACACCATTATTATCTTCAACCATTCCTTTTATGGTATTGCTTGGCAAGCCATCTTTTTCCTGTATCGAGGTAAAGCTCCGATTGCTTTTATTGAACAGGTTCAGTCCACCATCGAAAGAACCCGCCCAAATTCTCTCTTTGCTGTCTACAAACAAAAACTCAATCATATAACTGCTTAATCCTTCGGTATTATACCTCAATAAATTATCAATTACAGAAAAAGTATCATTGCTATGCTGTAGTATTGACATACCATAAAGAGTAGCTACCCAAACCGTACTGTCCGAATCACAAAAAATGCTTGTAATGTGGGAACCTTCCGAAAAAACCGGCGATTCGTTTGTGCTGATAATATGGATAAAATTATCGGATTGCTCACAATATTTATATAGCCCGCACCCAGCCGTGCCTGCCCATATATTATTCCAGGGATCCTCATATAATGTAATTACATCACTTCTTGAGCGTTTGGTATCTTTGCCGGGCTTATACGTAGCAATCCGTTCTCCATTCAACGATAATTTGTCGATACCTCCGTCCCAGGTTCCAACCCAGATATGATTATCGGAACTGTACATTATACATTGAGTAAAGTTATTAATAAGCTTTTCAACACCACCCTTATTTTGGATGTGTTTAGTAAATACACCTGATTCGGTGTTGTATTTTGCAATACCGTAACCATCGCTTGCAATCCATATGTTACCATTTTTGTCTTCGGCAAAACCTTTTACTTCGTTTATAGGAGGGCTGTTAAATGAAAAAATATCTTTACTGAACGATTGGAATTTTTCTCTTCCCGGATCTACAACATTAACTCCCCTGTTAAATGTTCCCAACCATATTCTTTCACTTCTGTCGCTATAAATTGACCAGACAGAATTGCTGCTAATACTGAAATTATTCCCTTCTTGATTAACAAATACCGAAATTTGCCCAGTTTCTTTATCAATAAGATTAACTCCTCCATTTTCAGTGCCTGCCCAAATTGCCCCATCCACATCAACATGTACTGATAAAATGTTGTTATTCGATATTTTTTGTTTGCCTTTCGCGTTTGTTTTGTAATGCATTATTTCCCATTGACTTCCCTTTGGGATGAGCCTAAAAAGACCATTACCGCGTGACCCTGCCCATATTTCACCATCGGGGTCAATTGCTAATGAGGTAATGGCATTATTATCCAATAGGCATTCCGAAGTGGGCTCAAGCTGCACTACGCCTTGATTATCAATATATATGAAATATAAAAAAATACCATTTTCAGTTCCAATACATAAAAGCTCTTCCTTATACGATTTGATTTCATTAATGCTTTCATTGAGTAAATTTTGATAACTGGCATTAAGTTTATATTCTGTCTGAGATGTTGAGGCATCAATATCAACAACAGTAATATTCCCTGAATGTGATACCACAAACATAAGGCTATCGTTAAATACACTCAATGAATTGATAATTATAGTTGGTTCGGGTTCTACGCCGGAAATATTTATACGTTCGAAACGGTCAAAGCTACGGTTATACAGGTTCAAACCGTTAAAAGTGCCAACCCATAAGTTGTTGTACCTGTCTTCAACTATTGAACTTATAATATTATTACTGATTGACCTTCCGGATCCGCTACTACTATTGTATTCATATAGGTTCAAACCGTCGAAGCGAATAAGCCCCTCGGCTGTACCGAACCACATAAAACCAACATGATCCTGATACATGTCTCTTATAATCGTATATTCAAAATTTTCGGGAAAACTGTGGAATTTAACATTTTTATGCACATGCGGTACAATAGCAGGACTAATTAAAGCATCTTGCTGTCTGCTTTGTGCAGCGTTACTTGTTGGTTGAGACAAAACAAAAAACAAAACCACAACAATTTTAAAAAACCTCTCCATATCTATTGATTGAAAAACACATGCTATATTTCGTAATTATGCTAAATTATCAAATTTATATCTCTAGTCCTAAAAATATAACTACAGGTTAAACAATATTTTATGCTACATTTTATTAAATGCATATTTATCTATGCTATACATGTTCTTTCCTGAAAATCTCAATTGCATTTATACTTGCCATGTATGACTGACATTGAACAAAAAAAAGGGCATAAAAAAACTGCCGGTGTAGAATTAAATAACCACCGGCAGTTTCAACACATCTGTTTTTACAATATTTTATTTTATTGGAGTAAACCGTATAGCCTGCCCACCTCCGGCAGCCAAATTAAGCGTTAAACGAGTTTCCGAATCGACCGTTTTTTCCGAAATATCAACCGATGTTGGGTTTGTTTCCCAATGAGCATCGGCACCATCGGCATAAATTTCGGCCCGGTATTGTTTGTCCTCGTCTAAAAACGAAAGATCAAAAGTAAACTCACGGGACTCGGTATTGGTTAAGCTTCCCAGATACCAATCGTCCGAATTGCGGTCTTTTCGAACCATAGTAATATACTCACCAATTTGCCCGTTAAGCACCTTAGTATCAAACCAATCAGCCGGAACATCGAGTAAAAATTTTAAAGCAGGATGCCCTTCGTAATTCTCGGGCAAATCGGCAAGCATTTGAGTTGGCGAGTGCACAATAGTATATATAGCCAATTGTTTGGCAAGCGTAGTATGTACACGCCTACCTTCGCGGTATTTAATCATAATATCAAAAATTCCGGGAGTAATATCCATTGGGCCCGCAAGCAAACGGGTAAATGGCATAATTGTTAAATGCTCGGGCGGATTTCCATCGCTCCATGCATCGTATTCCATTCCACGGCCTCCTTCGCGTGTCATCATATTGGGATAAGTACGTCGCTCACCGGTATCTTTTATCGGCTCGTGAAAATTAACAGCCAGTTTATAATCGGCTGCTTTTTTCAATATTGCCCGGTAATAATTAACACCAAACTGTCCGTGATGCCATTCTTTCATGTTGAGTTTTGAACCAACCTGCCCAATTTTTATATCGTGCATTCCTAAATCGCGGTACAACGCAAATCCATCATCAACCTGTTTCAGATAATTAATCAAATTTGAACCGGTTTCGTGATATCCAATAAGATTCACACCCCTTTCTTGTCCGTATTTTACTACTTCTTCAATATCAAAATCATCAACACTTTCGGTAAAGCTAAACATGTGCATCCTGTTTTCGTACCAAGCCGGAGTCCAACCTTTATTCCAACCTTCAATTAATAAAAGCGGAATATTGCATTTCGAAGCAAAATCAATATAATCTTTTGCATTTTGAGTAGTTGCTCCCAAATCGGGGCTTTCCCAAAATGTGTATTTGCCAATGTGCATACCCCACCATATACCCATATATTTTGAGGGTTTTATGTACGACAAATCATCGAGTTTATTTGGTTCGTTTAAATTGAGCACCATATAATTTGTAATTAAATCGCCGGGTTGCTCGCCAATTTGAATTGTACGCCAGGGGGTTTTCATTGGTGCCGATGTTTTTACTTTTGTGCCATCGGACCATGGCACTAAGCCGGTAAGTAACTTGTTTCCGGCACTCGACACAACGGTATAACTTGCATAATCAATAAGATTTGCTTCGTGCAACGAAACATACAATCCATTGTTTAACTCCATTGTTAAAGGAGTATGCACTGTATCCATTTCGCTAATTGCCGATTTTGTATACAAATACTCATATCGGTCGTGCTGGTATGCTTTTATCCACCATGCCTGATGATCATCGGCCATGGCAAATTCGGTAAGCTCATCCATAATCACAAAATCGTTAAGATTGTCTTGCTCCGGTATTTCGTACCTAAAGGCTACTCCACCATCAAATACCCTGAATACGATATCCATCTTTCGCTTGTCACCATCTTTCTCCTGCAAACTTACTCTTAACTGATTGTAATGATTCCGAATAAATTGTTTTTCGCCCCATACCTGTTCCCAGGTCTCGTCAAAATCCGAAACTTCTGAGTCAACAATTTCGAAATTTTCCATTAAAGGTGCTGCATCTTTCAACTCAAAGCCTAAGCCCGATTGCAAAACAACATCGTTACCTTTATAGCTAACACTATAATAAGGCCGGTTATCGACAATGCTAAAAACCACCCCGGCATTGCTGTTGGGCGATTCAATTTTTAAGGTATTTTTTTGTGTACACGACATCAATAAAACACCAAATAATAATACGAGTAAAATGTTTCTCATCCTATTCCAATTTTTGTTTTTAAAAAAGTGTGTGTGTTTCACACATACATAATTCATACAAATTAACAAATAGCCCAACAATACCATAGAGCTAAAATGTAAAATATTGTGTGCGAAAATGAATAAATTACAATGATTTTATTAAAAATGAGCTTTTTGAAATAAAATACAAAAAAAAAGCTTAACCGAAACAAATAAGCCGAAGAGAAAAATTTGGGCATAAAAAAAACCCTCCCGGGTTTATAGTACAATCATAAAACACTAAAAAATTTAGTGTTTGAAAATAATTTATTTTGATATTAAATTATGATTTCGACTCTTTCAGATAGCTAACTCCAAAAGCGATTGCGAAAACTACGATTGATAATGCAAAGTATAACATGGTTCTGTTGTTTAAATTTGTTTCTCAAACATATATCGAAACTTTCATATCAAAAACAAAAAAAAACAATGTTTTACCAATGTACATTTTGTATTGATGAAAGGACATTTTGTTTACACGAAAATCACTTTTGTATTGACAAAAAAAAAGCTATTCGTCAGCCGTTTTATATTAAAATGGATTAATTTTTAGCATCGAAAGTCATTTTTTATATTTTTTTTTGGAAAGAGCACACTCGAAAATGTATCTTTGAATCGAAATTAAACCGATAATCAGATGACACAACAAAACATACGTTTGCGCTTTGCCCCCAGCCCAACTGGCCCATTACACATGGGAGGAGTACGCACAGCATTATTCAATTATTTGTTTGCAAAAAAACATAATGGACAATTTATTCTCCGAATAGAAGATACCGATCAAACCCGTTACGTACCTGGAGCCGAAGAGTATATAATGGAGTCGCTTGCATGGTGTGGTATCTCTTTCGACGAAGGTATTCGCGAAGGAGGAAACTATGGCCCGTACCGCCAATCGGAACGCAAACATTTATACCGCCAATATGCCGAGCAACTTATCGAAAACGGCAATGCATACTATGCTTTTGATACTCCACAAGAGCTTGATAACATTCGGAAAGAATACGAAACAAAAGGCGAAACATTTACATACAATTCACAAACACGCCAAAATCTGCAAAACTCGTTAAACATTGATGCAGACCGGGTAAAATCGATGATCGAAAATGGCGAAAACTATGTTATACGATTTAAAATGCCATTAAATAGCGAGGTTTCCGAAACCGATTTAATTCGAGGAGAAGTCCGTTTTAAAACCGACTTACTCGATGATAAAGTTCTTTTTAAATCAGACGGCATGCCTACTTATCATTTAGCCAATGTAGTTGACGACCATTTAATGCAAATTAGCCATGTAATACGAGGCGAAGAGTGGCTTCCTTCGCTCCCGCTCCATGTACTGCTGTACGAAAAACTTGGATGGGAAAAACCGGCTTTTGCTCATTTACCGCTAATACTTAAACCTGTTGGAAAAGGAAAACTCAGCAAACGCGATGGTGACAAAATGGGATTTCCTGTTTTTCCTCTGCAATGGACAGATCCAAAAACCGGCGATGTTTCGAAAGGATACCGCGAAGATGGATACTTTGCCCAGGCCTTTGTAAACCTGCTGGCTTTGCTTGGCTGGAACCCGGGTACCGAGCAAGAAATCTTTTCAATGCAAGAGCTTATTAATGCTTTTGATATAAAACGTGTTGGAAAATCGGGCGCAAAATTCGACCCCGAAAAAGCAAAATGGTTCAACCACCAATACATGCAAATGGCTAATGATGTTTCTCTTGCCAACTCGTTCGATATTTTTCTGAAACAAAAAGGAATTAAAGCAAACATTGATTACACAAAAAAAGTTGTTTCGATGTTAAAAGAACGTGCTACTTTTTTACCCGACATATGGGAACAGGGCTACTACTTTTTTGAAGCACCAAAATCGTTTGATGAAAAAACAGTGAAAAAACGATGGAAAAACGATGTGCCACAAATTATGCAACAAATTGCCGACTTTCTGAAAAACTATAATGGAAAATGGGAAGCCATGCCCTTAAAAGAATCGTTTTCGGAATTTGTAAATCAAAAGCAATGGGGCTTTGGACTTGTTATGAATGCATTCAGACTTTGCATTGTTGGCGCTGCTATGGGTGCCGACCTGTTTGAAATTTGCGAAATGATTGGAAAAGACCAAACAATTACGCGTATCGAATTTGCAATTTCTCATATCAATTGATAATTTTAAAAAAACTCGTTGTTAATAATAAATTATACAAACCATCAGAAATTCTCTTATTATGAAATGTATACTACCAATTATCGTATTATTTTTAATATCCGTTTCGGCTTTTTCGCAAAAAAATGCTGTAAAAGTTGGATTAACAGGTATTTCGTACGGCAACTATTCACTCAACTACGAGCGCCATATCACAAAAAACCAAAGCATCAATATCAATGGTTCTTTCTGGGATTTGGACTTAGGTTTTGTCCCAACAAATTTACTATTTACTCCATCAGATGGTGTTGAGCTTTCGGAATTAAAAAAGGGCTTTCATGCAAGCATCGACTACCGTATTTACGTTAACACAAACATTGCCCTGCATGGATTTTATGTAGCTCCATACTTGCGGTACTGGCAATACAACTTTACTATGCTCGATGAAATCAATGGAATGGATTTTAACATGAATTCAAGCGCAATATCTGCAGGTGCCGGTTTTTCAATTGGTTACCAATGGATCATTAAAGATCATTTTACAATTGACTGGACATTTATAGGACTTGGCATTGAACGCATTATGTACAATGGAAATTATATTACAGCCAATAACTCATCATACAATTACAGCAGCATAAGCACCGATGTGCATAAAGTTTTTGAAGGTTGGAATTATTTCGAGAAACGATTAAAAACAACACCTCACCCCGATCGCCTTAATGTAAAACTCCCATTTTGGAGCCCTGGAATAAAATCAGGCTTCTCACTAGGATATGCATTTTAATTTTATTTGTCTTACCACGTAATTTAACCTGCGATGTAACCTCATCTTAGTAATAAATATACTAAACTTGATTTTTATAAGCTTTTATGAGTAACTTATAGTTCAACAACAACACTGTTTTATTTACATAAAAGCCTATAAAATGCAAGCAACACAACAAGTGATAAAAAGAATTGTCGCAACATTAATGTATCTGTTTTTATTAACAGGTTGCGATTGGGCTTACTACCCTACATGTACAATAATTTCGCCCGAAAACGGCACAAGCATTACCCGGGGCGAAAGCATTAACATTGAAATACAAGCCGATGATGACGATAGAACCATAATGCTTGTACAATGCTTTGAAAACAACAATTTACTTTTCGAAACAACCGACTCACCATATCGTTTCGAATGGGAAACAAATAAATACTCACCCGGAGAATACACAATTAAAGCAATTGCCACCGACAACGACGGATACCAAAAAACAGATGAAATAACTGTTACAATTGACGAAAATGCAAATTCAATAACAATCGAATATGTTTCAGTAAACGCAGGCACGTTCATTATGGGAAGCAGCAAAAGCCCCGGCACAGCAAACTATCCGGCACATCAGGTATCGCTGGGAGGTTTTTACATAAGCAAATACGAAGTTACCCGCGCACAGTTTCTTGAATTTATTAACAGCATTAACTGTAACAGCAATGGCGAATACAACGACCCGCAATTCGGACTTGTTCCATACATTCATTTAAGCTCAAACAATATTCAATATTCTACCACGCTCAAACAATTTTATTTTAGAGAAAATACTGGCGATATTACAAAATACCCAATGATATATGTAAGCTGGCATGGTGCAAATGCCTTTTGTAAATGGGCAGGAGGGCGCTTACCAACCAATGCCGAATGGGAATTTGCAGCCCGTGGAGGAAACCTCAGCAACGGATATACATATAGCGGTGGTAACGACATTGATCAGGTAGGATGGATTGTTACAAACTCAAACCAAACATGCCATCCTGTTGGCATGCTACTACCAAACGAACTGGGTATTTTTGATATGACCGGAAATGTAAACGAGTGGTGTTCCGACTGGTACACATGGGGTTATAACTCCGAGCCTGTTGTAAATCCATTGGGCCCCGTAAGCGGTAACAACAAAGTAATACGAGGTTCAGGATGGGGCAGTTTTAATAATAACCAGCAATGTGCCGTACCCGAATCGCGTAGCGACCAAAACCCAACAACATCAAGTGCAAGCCTGGGTTTCAGAATTGTAAGAGATCTTGACGAATAATGAAAGGGAAACTATAAATCGTTACCTCCAAAACTCAAAGGCAACAAATTGCTTATACCATGTATAATGTTGATCTTTTCTTTGCCATCGAGAATTAATGTAATGGGTTTCTCAAAACGAAGTTCTGATTCAAGAATTGCCTGACGACAAGCTCCGCAAGGTTTTATTGGTTGTTTTATTAATCCTTTTGAATTATTTGCCGAAATGGCTATGGTTTTTATGGGCGAATTTGGATAATTGGCATTAGCCGCAAACAAAGCCACACGCTCGGCACAAAGCCCCGATGGATAAGCCGCATTCTCTTGATTATTGCCCGTAATAACTTTCCCGTTTTCGAGCTCAACAGCTGCTCCTACCAAAAATTTTGAATACGGCGCCCATGCATTGTTCGCCACTTCGCGGGCTTTTGCCAATAAATATGCCTGATCGTTGCTTAAGTCGTTTATCGAATCAAGCTCAAAATATTCTACTTCAATTTTTACACTTTTCATGTATATTGATTCTTTAGTTATAAGCTACTACAACTTGCTTAGGGGCATTAATATACCATAATTATAACAGAATACCACTCATATATCAAAAATACAATTTTTTTAGAGTTATCAACATAATGCATAAACACTTGGCAATTTTTTTATTTTTGTTAGAAACAATATACTTTAATCCGAAAATAAACAGTTTATACTTAATTGATTTTAATACTGAATGATATAATTTATCGGCGACAAGTAATCGCCTAAAAAATATCATCAGATAATATACAAACTCATGAAGCAAGTTGTTATCGTTTCGATATCGGTTTTATTACTGGCCACATTGTTTGCCAATTCGCAAACCCGCATGTCGCGCCAGGAATACATCAATACATATAAAGCCATTGCTATAAACGAAATGCACCGAACCGGAATTCCGGCAAGCATTACTATGGCACAAGGCTGTCTTGAATCGGGTAACGGCAATAGTCAACTTGCCCGAAAATCGAACAACCACTTTGGAATTAAATGCCGCAACGACTGGAAAGGCGCCCGTGTATATCACAACGACGATAAGATGAACGAATGTTTCAGAAAATACAAAACAGTTGAAGAGTCGTATTACGACCATTCAAAATTTTTGATCGAAAATCAACGCTATTCTAAATTATTTAATCTGAGTAAAACCGATTATAAAGGATGGGCACGAGGGCTTAAAGCGGCTGGTTATGCAACCGACCCTAATTATCCGCGTCGCCTTATAAAAATTATTGAAGACGAAAAACTTTATTTGCTCGATAAAGTTACTCCTGAGCAACTTGCACAGTCATATAGCAACAATTCAGAACCCCAAAAACCGGCAAACGAAACAAACACACTTGACAAAGCCCGAAAAGCAATAAACACCACGCTCGATAAAATTACAATTAACCCTTTTGAAAGTCGAAATGTTGAAGTGATAAACGGACTCGAAGTTGTTTATGCCCGTGCCGACGATACGTACGAAAGC
>CAZARW010000007.1:33351-45634 GCA_964487645.1 uncultured Prolixibacteraceae bacterium | reverse complement strand
TTTGAACTGAAACTTTGGCAAATTCATTTATTCAACGACTTGGATCGCAATGCCGAAAAACCTGCTGTTAACGAACGTGTTTATTTGCAGCGGAAACGTTTCTCAGCTCCTAAAGAATACTCAACACACCGTGTAAAAGCCGGCGAAACAATGCACAGTATTTCACAAAAATACGGCATCAGACTGAACCGATTGTACAAGCTTAACCGCATGGACAAAAGCGAGCAAGCCGCAACAGGACAAGAGCTTTATTTGCGTCGCAAAAAACCGCTCAAAAAATAAAAAATCAAACTGCTTTATAGTTATCAATTTGTTGAAAACCACGCAAAAAATCTTCGGTTTTCATGCGTTTCTTCCCCGACAGTTGCAACTCGGTTACCTGCACGGCACTATTGGCTGTTCCAATAATAAATGTATGTTTTTTATCGCTGACAATTTCTCCGGGAGCTATTGTTCCGGATTGATTATACAAATCAACAGCATATATTTTCATAGATACGGATTTCCCTTCATCGTCCACGAGCTCTGTCCAGGCTGCAGGATAAGGACTCAAACCCCGTACAAAATTTTTAACTTGTTCCATTGGTTTATTCCAATTGATACGGCAATCATTTTTAAAAATTTTTGGTGCCGGAGTAGGTTCAACTCCTTGCTTTATTAATTCCAATTGCAAAACAAACTCAACATTACCTGCTGCAAGGGCTTCAACAGTTTTTGTAACTAACCGAGCACCAATAACCATCAGTTTATCGTGCAAAACCTCAACATTATCATCAGGCCCAATCTCAGCCTTTTCCTGAAAAATAATATTCCCGGTATCAATCTCATGAGTAAGTTTAAACGTAGTAACACCACTTATAGTTTCGCCACGAATAATTGCCCAGTTAAGCGGTGCGGCACCCCTGTATTTTGGCAATAACGAAGCGTGTAAATTAAACGTTCCCAAAGGTGGCATATTCCAAACCTTTTCGGGCAACATCCGAAAAGCCACAACCACCTGTAAATCGGCATTTAAACTGCGTAAATCCTCTATAAAATCCTCGCTCTTCAGGTTTGTTGGCTGCAATATTTTCAGCCCCTGTTTTTGTGCATATTTTTTTACCGCCGACATTGAAATGTGTTGTCCTCTGCCTGCAGGTTTATCAACCGATGTAACTACACCAACAATACAAAATCCACCCTCAACCAATGCCTGCAAACTGCTTACAGCAAAGTCGGGAGTTCCCATAAATACAATTCTTAATGCTTTTGGATCCATTGTAAATTTCTTATTTGATTAAATAAGCGAAACACGTAACTATTATTGCATGTTGTTTCTTTTGATGGCAAATGTAATAAACAAATTGAGGTTTGTTAAATCCTAAAATCCTCGTTTATTAAAAAGCATATACCCCATACTTACACCAAAGAACCACTTTTTGCCAACTTTATCATAAAAATTCAGTTCGGCACTAATTGGACCTAAGCGGGTGTGATAAACCAAAGCGGCTAAGCCCATAAAATGCGCAGTAGTAAATATTTTTTCGTTGTATTCGACCGTGTTGTCGTTTAAAGCTAAAATTTCCTGAATAGGAAAATATCCGTATACTTCGGTTCGTGCATGCAAACTTTGATTAAACTCGTAAATTAACTTAGCACCTGCAGCAAAGTACTGATTAGCCCGGTAATTATCATAAAAATATGCTTTACTGTTTGGTGTTGGATGAAAACCCGGAGAATTAAGTACTGTTGATGTATAATTCGAAAAAAGCGTATTGTTATTAAACACTGCTTCGCCATATAAACCGGCTCTGAAAAAATTTATAAAAGGATAATACTGATCGAACAATCCACGAATTTGGAAATAACTGTGCCTCGACGACATATTTTGTTTAATAGGAGCAGTAGTTCCGGCAGTAAACTCTTCGACCCCGTTAATATAATGCAAACTAAAAAGCTTGCGACCGCCATGCACGGGATATTGCTTAAAATCGTAATTCTTTTTATCGATTCGCACATGTGCGGTATAAGCATTAAATGACGTTTGGTCGAATATATCGCCCTGGTTAAATACTTTAGTCTGATAATATTGATCAGATGAGTTGGCCGTTGAAAGACCAAAATCGATAACTCCGGTTTTGGTATACGGGAAACCAATTTCAAGGCGTATGTTATTTTCGGATTGCCGCATATACGATGGCCTTATATCGGTAAAAATCAAATCGGTGCTGGTAGTAAAGTAGTCCCATACATTATAGGTAAAAAAAGTTGAAATATAATATGGGGTTTTTGATGGAGTTTCGACACGTCCGCCTAATAAAAACGAACTGTAAAACCGTCCAAAATACACATTGCTTGTAAACTTATACGATCGGTTTTTAAATGTTTTGTAATTGGCCTGTAAAAAGCCAAAAGTGCTCGACTGCGTAGTAAGATTTCCACCAAACTCAACATCTAGTGGTTTACGAGGTTCAACTTTTAAATGCAAATCAAACAATCCGGTTTGGCGGTTGTAATATGCAATTGGTCGTATTGATTTAATATGATCGTCGGCAATAAGTTTAAAATACGATGCTCGCAGGTGAGGCAAATCAATTGTTGCTTCTTTGTTTTTAATCGATTCGATAATATACCGACGCTGCATCGCACTTTTCACTCCCTCAACCTGTACATTTCCAAACATCATTTCGGGTTTTTGCGAAACAAAAATATTGCGCAAACTATCAACCGTTTCAACATCAACCCTTCGGGTTATACGGCTTTTTATTGAGTCGATATACTGTTTACCTGTTTGAACACCTTTGGCGTATATATAGTTTGCTTTCTGAAAATCAAGCAACCCCACATCATTTAATGGCGAATCGAAAACAATACCAAGCGAATCGGGCAATTCGTAACGAGTAATTTGAGTAACCATGGTTTCAATTTGCCTGAAAAAATCGTCAGGGTCGGGTTTTTTACCTAAATCGGTTACTTTATGGCCAATAACAATATCGGGAGCAAACTCCTCAACCATTACATCGAGCGGAAAATTGTTTACAATTCCACCATCAAAGAGTAACGATCCATCTTTTTCGATGGGCTTATATACCAGCGGGAAAGTCATCGAAGCACGAATTGCTTCGCCCAAATCATCGCTATCGTGAATTATTGCACGGTTGTTATAAATATCGGTCGATACACACCGAAAAGGAACAAAAAGTTTATCAAAATCGCCATCGCACACTGCAGTTGTTTGACTTGTAAGCTGCAAAAATGCAAAGTCCATTTGCCTTTCGGGAACAATGTTCATCGGAAAAACAAGTTTAATTTTATCTTCTTTTCGGGCTATATCCAGTTTAATCCATTCGGGCATTTCGTCGTTGCGCTTAAAGTAATACAAATCATCTTTATCCATACGCCCGGTTGACCATAGCCTGAAATCATCTGAATTAAACAAAAGAAGCATTTCCTGAGGCGACATCCCCGAGGCATACAAGCCTGCAACTATTGCCCCAATAGATGTACCGGCTACATAGTCAATTGGTATGTTATTCTCTTCGAGTACCTGAATTAATCCAATATGCGCAATACCTTTTGCACCACCACCACTCAATACAAGCCCTACTTTTTGCCCATGAGTTAAAAGAGTACAAAGTACTATAAGCATCGAAAGTATTGTTTGTTTCATTTGTCTTCGATTTTGCTTTTTAATGAATGAAAACCCTCCCCTAAAATCTCACGTGTATCCATTACTGTAATAAATGCTTCGGAGTCGATACTGTGAATATATTGTTCAAGTATTGCAACTTCGCGACGGCTTACTACGGTATAAATGATTTGTTTTTCGTCGTTGGTATACATTCCTTTTCCTATAAAATATGTTCCTCCACGCTCCAAATCATTCAATATTTTATCTTTTATTTTTTGATGCTGATCAGAAATAATAAACAATGCTTTGTGATAGTTTCCTCCCTCAAGTACCAGGTCGATTGCTTTGCCGGTTACATAAATTACCAACCACGAGTATAAGGGAATTTTCCAGTCGTGAAATGCAAACAAGCCTAAAAGTACAATAACCGAATCAACATAAATCATTAATTGCCCTAACTGAATATTTGTATATTTAGCAATAATCATTGCAACAATATCCGAACCTCCCGATGTTGCTCTCGATTTAAAAATTAAACCAAGCCCTGCACCAATCAAAACTCCTCCAAACAGGCACGATAAAAGAACATCATCAACCAATGCTTCGAGCCCGTTAGCCCTCAACATAGTTATTCCATCCATAAATACCGAGGCCAAAACAAATCCCACAATGGTTTTTATTCCAAACTTTGGACCCAATATTTTTATGCCTGCATAGGTAAGTGGTATATTCAGCAACAATCCAAACAAACCTATTGGGATGCCATTGGGCCAAAACGGGAACAATCCCTGTGTTAAATAATGTACAATAATAGCAATACCATACACTCCACCCGGAACTATTTTATGTGGCGATATAAAATACACATAACCTACTGCCAGTATAAAAGCGCCAATGGTAATTAATGCATAATCGTATACCCAACGCCTCGAAAACATTTTATCCTTAACCAAAAATGGCATATGCTATAAATTATAATTTTTCTACTAATTTAAGAAATATGTCTGTTATAATGACAAATTAAAGAATATGTTATTGCATCGATATTTAGTATATTTTTAATGCAAAACACAAAAGTGTTTTTTGAGTTTTTTTTAATTACGAACAAGTATTTAATAAGCAACGAAGTATTTACGAGAATAAAACACTTACCAGTTGTATATTAACCAGCCACGCTGCTGCGCCACGCGACTGAGTTTTTTATCAGGCGAAATGCATACAGGCAGGCCAACTTGCTCAAGTGCCGGCAAATCGTCAATGGCATCGGCATAATACGCCACATCTTGAAGCAAAATGTTTTTCTTTTCGCAATACTCTTTCATCCTGATCAGCTTCTCATCTCTGAAACAATATTTACCAACAGGTTTACCGGTAAAAAGCCCTTTTTTTACTTCGAGTTCGGTACATATTACATCGTCCATATGCAAATGTTCGCCTAAGGGATTACAAATCGTTTTTATAGCCGATGAAAGAATTACTACTTCAATTCCTCGTTTTTTTAATTGGTCAATTTCCTGAATTATCTGAGGACGTACATTTGGCAATATATCTTTATAAAAAATCTCGCTCGAAATAGCCCGCAACTTTTCTTCGGACAAGCCCTTAAGCCAACTACCCATTTTTTTTATGATTTTGTGCGTATCGCTTAATGCATATTTATATTGCAATGCAGTATATATTACCCTCAAAACCTCGATGGTATTCATAAGCCCTTTACGATATGCATGACGAACCAATGCCTCTCCACTGTTTATTTTCAGTATGGTTTTATCAATATCAAAAAAAGCAATTTTCTTTACAGGGATTTCCATCAAATAAAAAACAAGTTAAAATAGCATTTGCTCAAATATAAAATAAAAAATATATTTTTAGATACATTCGTTTTAATCATCAAGAAAAAAATCTAAACTTTATGATTAAACAAACACAATATATCGCCATTATTAATAAATTAGCTATAACAAACAACAAATATTATGAGTGACCGCAAATCCGATCACATAAAGATGGCATTAAGCAATACCGGTTCGCAAAATACTTACGATAACCGATTTTTTTACGAACCCTTACTGCAAGCACACAATGCACCAAACATACAATACAGTTTTTTAGGAAAAACCATTGCACATCCGCTATGGATATCAAGCATTACAGGAGGAGGTGAAAAACTGGAGAAAATAAACCACTTGCTTGCCGAGGCTTGTGCATATTTTAAACTGGGGATTAGTCTTGGATCGTGCCGAACATTACTCGAAAGCAACAAATATTTCGACGATTTTAATATTCGCCCCGTGTTAGGACAGGATCTTCCTTTGTTGATAAACCTGGGAGTTTCGCAGCTCGAACAACTTGTTGATCAAAATCAAACCGAACAAATTGATAGAATTATTGATAAACTACAGGCCGATGGTATTTTTATCCATGTAAATCCAACTCAGGAATGGTTGCAACCCGAAGGCAATTTACTGCATAAGCCACCTATTGAAACAATTGCCCGCTTTATCGAAAAGGTAAATGAAAAATACAAAATAGGTATAAAAGAAGTAGGGCAAGGTATTGGGCCAAAAAGCCTAAAAGAGTTGTTAAAACTCAAGATCGACTGCATTGAATTTGGTGCTTACGGAGGAACAAATTTTGCAAACATCGAAATAAAACGAAACCCAAATAAACACATTCAATATTTACATCCCATTGCAAACATTGGGCATAACGCCGAACAAATGATTGATTTTGCAAACTCAATAATTAGTAACAACACAACACACTGCAAACAAATAATTGTTTCGGGAGGAATAAACAATTTTCTTGACGGATTTTACTTTGTGCAAAAAAGCAAATTAAACGCTTTATACGGAATGGCCGGAACTATTTTGCAAAAAGCAATACAATCGAAAGAATCATTGTTTGACTTTTTAAAAGCCGAAACCGAAGGATATAAATTCGCATCACATTTTTTACAAATTAAAAATTGAAGTATACAACAAAATTTTTCATTACAACATTAAAACTATACATAAAAACAAATTATGAAACAAGCAGCAATTTACCTCACTTTACTCTTAATGATTATGAAACTATCGCTTAACGCACAACCCAGTCAGGAAATAAAGAGCACATTTGATTTTGAGATTGAAAAATACCTTGGCACATGGTACGAAATTGCCCGGTTCGATCACCGGTTCGAACGCAACCTACAGGGTGTAAGTGCAAATTATTCATTAACCGATAACGGGAAAATTGATGTTGTAAACAAAGGATATAAAAACAGCCTGCAAGGCTCCGTTAGTATAGCAAACGGCAAAGCACGCATGGTATCGCCCACTACACCTCGCCGACTCGAAGTTTCGTTTTTTCTGTGGTTTTATTCACCATATAATATTCTCGAAATCGACAAGGATTATTCATATGTGATGATTGGTACCGGATCAGACAATTACCTGTGGATAATGAGCCGTACACCACAAATGGAAAAAGAAACCTTCGACATGCTCATTGAAAAAGCAAAAAAACGAGGTTACGATACCTCGAAACTTATATTGGTTGATCAGCCCAAAAAATAAAAAATACTCGTTTTTTTACAAAGGGTTTAAAATCATATTTATTTGTCCGGAATATTTTTCAATACCTGCAATAAAATATTCCAAAAAATATTTACTGATTCGATATGCACTTTTTCGTCGGGCGAATGTGGATGCTTAATTGTTGGCCCAACCGAAATCATATCCCAATTAGGATATACAGCACCCAAAATGCCGCACTCAAGGCCTGCATGCATAGCCACTTTTGCGGCCTGCTTATGCTGCACTGCGGTATATGTTTTATCCATAATTTTGAGTATTTCGGAATCGGGATTTGGTTTCCACCCGGGGTATGCACCATCAAGAGTCACTTTAGCTCCGGCAAGAGTAAACAAGCTTTCTAACGACGAAGCAATATCGTCGCGCGCCGAATCGATAAAACTTCGGCTCAGACACTGAATTTCGATTTTACCCTGCCCCGATCGCACGATCGACAGGTTGGTTGAAGATTCAACCACTCCGGGCATTGTATCGCTCATTCGCAAAACTCCGTTTAAAGAGGCACACATTGCATTAACAACATCATCGTGCACCATTTGCGGAATAAGTTTACCGGGCATTTCGCATTGATTATATTCAAGTTTCAGATTGGGTTCGGTTTGAGCCAACTCGTTTGTCCAAATTTGCCGTGCCTGGTTTACAATTGTATTTAAGTCATCAACTTTTTCGTTTGCAATAGTAATAACAGCAAATCCTTCGCGCGGTATTGCATTTCGCATATTTCCGCACTGAATTGAAGCAAGACGAGCTCCGGTTTCCGAAATAATTGTTTTAAGTAAACGCCCCATCAGCTTGCATGCATTGCCGCGGCCTAAGTGAATATCGAGCCCCGAGTGTCCACCGGCCAATCCGGCAACTGATAAAGTATACGCCTTATCGCCAACAACCTGGGTGTCGTCCGAAAAATTCCACAAAGCATTTACATCAATACCCCCGGCACAACCAACACTTATTTCGTGTATATTCTCGGTGTCGAGGTTAATAAATATTTCACCCTTAAGCATACCTGGCTTAAGATTAAAAGCTCCGGTCATTCCTGTTTCTTCGTCAATGGTTATGAGCACTTCAACGGGGCCATGATCAATTTTTTTATCTTGCAAAATTGCCATAGCAGCGGCCACACCTATTCCGTTATCGGCTCCAAGTGTGGTTTGACGTGCACTTACCCATTCACCATCAACATATGCATCAATTGGATCGGTTTCAAAATTAAAATCGATACCGCTATTGGCCTGAGGAACCATATCGATATGAGCCTGCAATATTACCGTTTTAAGGTTTTCGTACCCGGGGCTTGCCGGCTTCCGAATAATCACATTCCCGGCATCATCCATAACAGTTTCGAGACCATGCTTTTGTCCAAATTCTTTTATAAATTCAGCAGCCTTTTGTTCTTTTTTCGACGGACGGGGAATTTGTGTGAGGGAATAAAAGTTTTCCCACAAGCTTTTGGGTTCTAACGACAATATTTGTTCACTCATAACTTTGTATTTTTATAGTTGCATTAATCGATATATTGCACCATACAGTTTGCTTATACTACTTAACCGGCAAAATACTTTTAATCGATCCGGTTTCGACATTATATGTAATTGAATAATTCCCGTTAAGAAAATGGGGCGGAACCGGCATAGCAACGCCAAACTGAGCTACTGTGGTTTTTCCCTGGTAAATTGAATTTACTCCATCGGTAATTTCAATATCGGCCATTACAGGTATACGGTAATACAACCCCCCTTTATCAATATCGATGTTGTTTTCACTCAGCAAGAGTTTTGAATTATCGACAAGCTCTTGCTGCTTAGTAAACGAAATAAATATCGGACGACCTGCAATATTGCTTTTTCCCATTATTCCATTTTCTTCCGAGAACCGAAACAACACTTCGTTGCGAACATTCGAATTTCCGGGCACAAAAACATATTGAAACTTATGTGTCTTTTCGATAACCTTACCTGTAAACAATTCGGTATACACTTTATCCAGACGATGAGCTTCGTCAATAAAAACCTCATATCCATCACCATCCTCGGGAACAACATCCGATGGATTCAATATTGTATAAGCGCGTTTTTTTCTCAGACGAATAATATAATCGGCAGCTTCACGGGCTTTTTCTTCAATGTTTTTTTCAACTTCGGTTTCAACACCGGTTTCGCTGTCTAATTGAATAAAATAAAAATCGTCGGCCGACCTATCGGCAAAAACATTTTTGGGTTTAATGTTTTCGTTTAAAAACGATGATTGAAAGAAATTTTGAGCAGATTGTGGAACTTCGGAATTTAATCCGGCAATTATGCCATCAGGCAACAACGATACATTCCCCTCAATTGTATCCATAGCTATAAACATCGCATCGGGATCGGGCTCATATGTTTTTTCGAGTTCTATCGATTGAATTTGCCATTGAGTTTTTTCGTTTTCAATAACCTTGTCGATACCCAAATATTTTTTGGCGTACCGCGCATAGGGGCCCGGAACATAAATTGATTGAACAGCACAAAGCTCAACAATAAATCCATTTCGAGGCAACGAATATACTACCCCTCCGGGAGTGGATATTTCAACCGATTCGTCTGACCCACGACGCCGATCTTGCGGGGTTGAAGCGAATAACGAACAATACGAGACACTTATAATCAGTAAAATTAGAACAAGTTTTAGTCGCATATTTTTAGTTTTTTGTTATACAATATTTTTACAGTGTTTATAAATTATTAAAGACTGATTAAACAATCATTTTGTAAAATTAATTTATTTCCTCACGTGAAATATTCATTTTAGCAATTTTCTATTTAAAAGCAAGTTTAAAGAATGACATTTTTATAAAAAAAACTGATAATATTATGCATTATTGTAATACATGCAACACCTTAAATGCTTTGCCCAAATACCGCGTAATATCGGAAGCAATAAGAGCTTCGTGCCCCATTTTTTTTGCAGCCAAATCGCCTGCAAGTCCATGAATATATACACCAATTCGGGCAGCATCAAAAGGCATATACCCCGAGGCCAGCAAGCCCAACACTATACCCGTAAGAGTATCGCCACTTCCGGCTGTTGCCATTCCTGCATTACCAGTTGTATTCCAACACACTTCGCCGCTACTGTTTACAATGAGTGTATGAGCTCCTTTGAGCACAACAATCACATTGTTATCAACTGCAAAATCAATAGCTTTTTGCATTTGTTCATAGCCATTTTGACTTTTGCCGGCCAAGCGTTCAAACTCTTTAGGATGCGGAGTAAAAATTGAATTTTGAGGAACCAGCTTTAACAATTGCTTATTTGCAGCAATAATATTTATGGCATCGGCATCAATAACAATCGGATTGTGAGTATTGGCAAACAATTTTTCGAGGGCACGCACCGTGTTTACCTTTTGGCCAATACCTGGTCCTACCGCCACATTCGTATAATCGTCAGGATTTTTTACTTCAGTAAACATTAAATCCGAATCGTCGATACTAACCATTGCTTCAGCAACAGCTGTATGAATTACATGAACCGCACTGTGTGGCACGTGTACTGTAAGTAAACCCACCCCCGAACGTAAACACGCCTTAGCAGCCAAAACAGCAGCACCCATTTTACCGTATGCTCCGGCTATAAGCAATGCATGGCCAAAAGTTCCTTTATGCGAGAATTTTGCCCGGGGTTTTAATAATAAGCGAACAATGCTGTCGGTTAATAACGAGTACTTGCTTTGAGTTTTTTCGATAGCCGACTGATGAAGGCCTATATCGGAGACCTGCCACAAGCCGGTATATTTTTCGTTTTCGGCAAAGAGAAAACTGATTTTTGGAAACTGAAAAGTTAATGTATAATCGGCCTTAACAATGCTGCCAGTATTTCCGGTATTATCCTCACCCATAAGCCCCGATGGTATATCAACCGCAAATATCGGCGCTTTTAACACATTAATATGCTCAACAATTTTTGCCGGTAAGCCATCGAGTGGCCTACTTAAGCCCGATCCAAACAATGCATCAACAATAAAAGCCTGTTCAGGTATTTGAGGCAATGTTGTCTGCTCACCGATAAATTCAATATGTACTTTATCGGTTTGTGTTAATCTGTCGAAATTAATTTTTGGAGACCCTGCAAGAGGCTTACCAAAGGTTAAAACATACACCCAAACTTTTTGACATAGGCCATTAGCTAACATGCGGGCTATAGCTAAACCATCGCCACCATTATTACCCGGTCCGCAAAAAACATAAGCCTCGTGCGGCTTATCCAAAGTGTTTTTAATAAACTGAAACACAGTGCTTGCAGCCCGTTCCATAAGATCAATATCGGCAATTGGCTCATGCTCAATAGTATATTTATCAATTTGAGAAATTTGCGAAGTGCAAAAAAGTTTCATAATAAAGCCTTTTTATTGATTTTTACGAAAGATAGAAAGAAAAAAACAATAAAAAGATCATAAAAGCACGTATAAAAATCATATTTCAAAAAAGAATAAAAATACTACTTTTGTTTGCTATATAAAACCAATTGCATTATGACAACAGATACAAACAGATCATTTTTCGGACACCCTATTGGGCTGTCAACATTGTTTGCCACCGAAATGTGGGAGCGATTTAGTTATTATGGAATGCGGGCATTGCTGGTATTGTTTTTAACAGCAACATTTGCCAACGGTGGTTTCGAAATGTCCGAACTCGATGCATTTACCATATATGGTATATTTACCGGTTTGGTTTATGTAACCCCTCTAATTGGAGGTGTTTTAGCCGATAAATTTTTAGGCCAACGAAAAACGATTTACATAGGTGGGCTTACTATGGCTATTGGGCAGCTTTTACTCTCGTACAGTTCAACACCAACCGAATTAAGTTTTGAATTACGCCAGCAATTATTTTATACCGGATTGGGAGTATTAATTTTAGGAAACGGTTTTTTTAAACCCAACATATCGACCATGGTTGGAGAGTTGTATGACAACACCGACTCCGAGTGGGTGGCTGACTACAACGGTACGGGTGTGGCAGGTCGTAAGTTCATGAAGAAGAGTGACCACTCTATCTACGTTTTCTTCCCCGCCAGCGGTCGCTACAATGGTACGACGCTTGAAAACCGCGGCACG
>CAZARW010000007.1:0-33341 GCA_964487645.1 uncultured Prolixibacteraceae bacterium | reverse complement strand
GAAAAGACGGCGGCTTTACGATATTTTATATGGGTATTAACCTGGGAGCATTTTTGTCGCCACTTGTTGCCGGAAAACTGGGCGAACAAGTTGCATGGCATTACGGATTTTTAGCAGCAGCAGTGGGAATGCTTATCGGAACAGTTTGGTTTTATGTTCGTAGCCATAGCTTAGGAAACATTGGCATGCCGCCCAAGGTAAAAGAACTCCGAAACCGACTTGCAGCCACCGACTGGATACACATTATGATTTTCACAATTGGCCTTGTAGGCGTTATTTTTGGATTTATATTTGGTTGGGGATATGTACCGGGCAACATTCAATCGCTGATTATACGTGTTGTTGCTGTTTTAGGCTTATCATATCTTATTGTAAGCATTATTAAAGGAACAAAAGGCAAAGACGAATGGAGCCGTATAGCAGTAATTATTGTGCTTGCTTTATTCAATATTTTCTTTTGGTCGGGTTTTGAACAAGCCGGTACTACGTTTAACGTATTTGCCCGTGACAACACCCAACGCTTAATTGGAAACTGGGAAATACCTGCAACTTGGTTTCAGAGCATTAACGCTATTTTTATTGTAATTTTTGCACCTCTTTTCAGTATTCTTTGGGTAAAACTCGAAAAAAAGAAACTCAACCCCAATACTCCCATGAAATTTGGATGGGGTATGTTACTGCTTAGTTTAGGATTTGTTGTAATGGCCTTTGGCAACACGATAGCCGAAACAGGTGTAAAAATAAGCCCTTTATGGCTTGTTATGGTTTATATGCTACATACATTTGGTGAACTCTGTTTATCGCCCATCGGCTTATCGATGGTTACAAAACTTTCGCCGCCAAAACTTGTGTCAACCATGATGGGTGTTTGGATGTTTTCGTTTGCTGCCGGAAACTTTGTTGCTTCGCAAATGAAAGCCATATCATTAAATATTGAAACAAGCATGGGACGCGAAGTATCGGTATTTTGGGTTATTGCCATTGAAACCGGTGTTGCAGCCCTTCTCTTAATGCTGATTTCGCCATGGCTTAAAAAGATGATGAAAGGAATCAAATAATATTTAAAACTTTAAATAAGTTATCGCGATAACTCTTTCCTAAAGGCAATACTTTGGAACCAATTTTCAAGGTATTGCCTTCAATTTTTGTAATCGATGCTATATTGATAATATGCGAACGATGAATACGCATAAATTTTTTAGGGGGCAACAATTTTTCGAAATACTTTAATACCTGACAATGCAAGTAATTATTTTTATCTGTATAAATCATTGTATAGCTGCCTTCGGCCGATAAATAATGAATATCGTCAATCAATATTTTCACATAACAACTGTCTTTGCGTATAAAAAACGAATCATCAATAACAACTGCTTCGTCATTCAACCGATGCTGCTCATCAGGTTCAACACTCACAGGCGTAAGCTGTTTTGAGTAATTTATCAGAGCCATTTCGATAGCAATTTGCACCTGTCTGTCGTTAAATGGTTTTAGCAAATATGCCGAGGGTTGAGTTTTTTTTGCTTTTTCAACAATAGAATTGCTCGCTAACGATGTTAAAAAAATAAAAGGTATTGAGTACTGATTGTGAATTATCGAAGCCAGTTCAATTCCATCCATCGGCCCATCGATGTTAATATCGAGCAAAGCCAAATCGGTTTGGCCTTGTTTGAGTATAGTAAGGGCTTCGTTTGCCGAACTTGCAATACCCGATACCTTGTACCCAAAATCGGTAAGACGCATTGATATATCTTCCGAAATCATAAATTCGTCTTCAACTATAAGTATTCTGATTTCCCCTTCCATAATTACGATATTTTTTCAATATCGAGGCAAATTATCCAATGAGTACCGGCCTCGCTTTTATATTCAATTACACCACCTAGTTGTTTAATAAGCGAATGTACTAATTTCAAGCCAAAAGAATGTGTTTTCGAAAGATCAAAATTATCGGGTAATCCCACCCCTTTATCGCGTATGTGAATAAAAACTTCGTCGGTATATTTTTTAAGTTCAATTTTTAACAACGACTCGCCATCGGCATTACGCCCGTATTTTAACGAATTTGTAATAAGCTCGTTAACCACAAGTCCTAAAGGTATTGCCTTATCAATTTTCATCAAAAAAGGTTCGAGCTTAAGCACAAGTTCAAAATCGTGTCCAAAATTCAATATCAGGTTATCGGCAAGCTCTTTAATATAAGCAGTAATATCAATAACGGTATCAACATCGGCACGATATAATTTTTGATGAATTAAGGTAAGAGCCTCTACCCGGTATTTTCCGGCCAAAAGAGCATCGGCAGCCGGATGTCCCTTTAGCTGGCGTGCATGCAAACTGAGCAAACTTGCAACCATTTGCAAATTGTTTTTAACCCGGTGATTTAATTCGCGCAGCAACAAAGCCTTTTCTTGCTCTTTGGTTTCAACCAAATCTTTTTGATGAGAAATAACCCGAACAGCCCGTGATATTTTTCGATTTGAATTGATCAGTAAAAACACAAATACAAGAAAAAAAACAACTCCGGCCGAAAGAAAATATGCCAGCTTGCGTTGTAAGATATTAATTCGGTTAAGCGATTCAATTTCATCGTCCTTTTTATTCAGTTGAAACAAGCTTTGCATTTGTTCCATTTTCCGAACATTCTCAACATTTTTCAAGGTATCGTCGTAAGCTTTATAGCATTTATAGTGCTTTAAGGCTTTATTGTGTTTGCCAATTTGTTGATAATAATCAGACAACTGCAAATTCATATCCCGAATCTGTTCTTTATTTGATTCGTTTTTTGCCAGGTCTAAACTTTGATGTAATAAATTTTCGCCGGTTTGATAGTTTTTCTGAATAATGTTGAGCTTTCCAAGTTCGCCTACATAAACCGAAGCTCGATAAAAATCGTTAATATCAAAGAAATAACTGTATGCATCAAAGAGTTTTTTCTGTGCCTGAGAATAATTGCCTTTGTGTGCGTAAATAATCCCCAGGTTTCCCGATATAATTGCCAGATTATCTTTAGCTGTTTCGTTACTGTTATCAATTTTACGAAACATACTGTCGGCGTACAAATAATAAATTTGAGCACTGTCGATTAAACCGGCCAGACGATATCCCTCACCAATATTGAGAAACGATGTAGCTATTTGTAAGGTATCGGCTTTTGATTTAAAAACATTCAGGGCATCGCGATAATAGCGAATCGAATTTGTAAGATCTCCGTTTTTCGAAAAAATCACTCCAATCGATGCTAAAGCAAAAGCCTCGTTCGAGCTCAGATTCATTTCGTTAAAAAGACTTGCCGAATTTGTAAATGCCTCAATTGCATCTACATAATTACCAACATTACTCAGTGCACGTCCAATATAACCGTAAGCAAATGCCTGTTGTTTTTTATTTCCGATTTTCTGAGCCAGTGTTAATGCTTCGTTACCATAAACTACGGCTTTTTCGGGAACATCAATCGAAGAATAACACATTTGCAAAAAATAATGCATTTTTTGTTCGTCATTGGTGTTCTCATTGTTATAAATCAATGTAGTTAACGAATCGATAAAACCGGGAGATGATGAATATCCCCCGGTTATACTTAAAAATAAAAACAGTATTCCAATTCTGATTTTCATAAAAATGATTAATCGTTACCCGGCCCCGGAGGCGGTGGTGGTGGCCAATGATCGCCAAATGGGTCGATACTTGCGTATTTTACCCCTCCTTTGGCATCAGTAAATTCAAATAAAAACGAATATTTCAGTTTAAAACCATCCGACACATCGTCTGATGTTTGCAATTCAAAAACGTTCTTATCGACTTTTTTACTGTTCAGTTTAATTTTCCCTTGATGAGACATTTCTGGCGCATCGGGAAACATTTTTTTCCATTTTTCGTTGCTGGGTTTATCACTGATCATTTGCATATCCATTTCGGGCTTTTTGTCCGACGACGAAAAACTCAGTTCTTTTCCGTTTGAATCGACAATTTGCCAACGATACACCGAATTGCTTTCGAACAATAAGATGTTTTTTAACGGACCATAAAAAGGTGCATAAGGAGATAAAACCTCACAAAAAGCATCGGCCTTATACGGATTCTCGTAAGTGCCAAGCTTAGGGTCATCGGCAAAAAATCGCATCATTTCGTCGATATAAACCCTCAATTGTACTTGAAAAATTTTTGGTTGCATAATAATTTATTTAGGGTGTTTAAATCAATACCACAAATTACTGATTATTATCGACATAATAAACGTTTTGAAAGAAATTTTTTAACTGCGCCTTGCTGCAAAAAACATTTTTAAAAGCTCAGTCGATTCATCGCTTAACACCCCGCTAACTACTGCAGTTTTTGGATGCAATACATTAGGATTATACAAAGTATATCCTTGCTTTGGGTCACTTGCTCCGTATACAATTTTATGTACTTGCGACCATGCAAGTGCTCCGGCACACATAAGGCATGGTTCAAGAGTTACATACAAAGTACAATTATTTAAATATTTTCCTCCTAACATATTTGCTGCGGCTGTTATTGCCTGCATTTCGGCATGTGCAGTTACATCGTTCAGTGTTTGGGTAAGATTGTGTGTGCGGGCAACAATTTGCCTTTCGCATTCAACAATACAACCTACCGGTATTTCACCTGCCTCAAAAGCTTTACGTGCTTCATCGAGGGCTTTTTTCATATAATATTCGTCACTAAAAATCATTTTTTTTTAATAATCAGATTGTAAATAATGTCGTATTGTATTTATCATTACAAAGTAATATAAATATTCATAACGAATTCACGGTATCGCATTTCCATTTTTATTTATCGCATAAAAGCATAAAATACTTTTATATTTTTTTAACAAATAGTTGATCTATCTGATGATAATACGTCATTGCAAGCACCACAAAGCAAAATGCTTGTTAACAAATAACTCATTAAAAAATTTCTCATATAAAAAGACGGTTTTATCATTTTGAAATTTAATTTAATTGTTTAAATTTATGGAAACTGGTAAAAGCCTAAATTATGATTTACAACAAACTATTGGGAGGTTTTGATTTAAAAAAACTTTTCAGCTATTTTTTACCTGTGGGCATAATAGTTACAATTTGGGGATTGACTATTATTCTTTACACATATATGTTTTATTCGATATAAAAAACCGGAGTTTTTTATATTAATACTACACAACATCCTGCATTTGAAAACATGTTGTGTATTTTCCTGTACACTATACTTTATGGTTGCATAAATCTTACTATTTTAGCAGCCAAATTGTAAAATGATATACCTATGTACAGGACACACACATGTGGTGAATTACGACTCGAAAATGTAAACAACCACGTAACATTGAGCGGATGGGTTCAACGAGTAAGACGACTTGGCGGAATGACTTTTGTTGATTTGCGCGATCGGTATGGAATTACTCAATTGGTACTCGATGAAAAAGCTCCGGCTGATCTTCAAACAAAAGTTGGTAACCTGGGACGCGAATATGTTGTAAGTGTTACAGGTAAAGTACTTGAACGACAAAGCAAAAATCAGAATATGCCCACGGGCGAAATTGAAATTGACATTGAGCAAATTGAAACCCTCAGTCAATCAGAAATACCTCCTTTTACAATACAAAACGATACCGATGGTGGCGATGAGCTGAGAATGAAGTATCGCTACCTGGATTTACGCAGAGAGATGGTTCGGAAAAATTTAGAATTACGCTCAAAAATGGCCATTGCTATTCGAAACTATCTTGATAAAAAGGACTTTATCGAAACCGAGACTCCGGTATTAATAAAATCGACTCCCGAAGGAGCACGCGATTTTGTGGTTCCCTCGAGAATGAATCAAGGAGAGTTTTATGCACTCCCTCAAAGCCCACAGGTTTTTAAGCAATTGCTTATGGTTGCCGGATTCGACCGCTATTACCAAATAGTAAAATGTTTTCGCGACGAAGATTTACGTGCCGACCGCCAGCCTGAATTTACACAAATTGATTGCGAAATGTCGTTTGTCGAACAAAACGATGTTCTGGAAATTTTTGAGGGCTTAACACGTCATTTATTTTCCGAAATAAAAGGAATTGATCCGGGAGAATTTCCGCGCATGCCGTATTCCGAAGCAATGGAAAAATATGGTAGCGACAAACCCGATATCCGTTTTGGAATGACTTTTTGCGATATCACAACAATAGCCAAGGGCAAAGATTTTGGAATTTTTAATTCGGCCGAATACATTGTTGCTATTAAAGCCGAAGGTGCTGCCGACTATAGCAGGAAACAACTTGACGAACTTACAAAATATGTACAAACACCACAAGTTGGTGCTAAGGGAATGGTATATGTAAAATACAATGCCGACGGAAGTTTTAAATCATCGGTCGATAAGTTTTATGACGAAACTGATTTGAAAAAATGGGCAGATGCATGCAGTGCAAAAGCCGGCGACTTACTTCTGATATTATCGGGAGATAAAAGCCAAACTCAAGAGCAAATGAGCGCATTACGCCTAAAAACCGGCAAACAACTCGGCCTTATGGACAAAAATGTTTATAAGCCTCTTTGGGTTACCGATTTTCCTTTACTTGAGTGGGACGAAGAAACAAAACGCTTTTATGCCATGCACCATCCATTTACATCGCCTAAACCCGAAGATATTGACCTGCTCGATACTACTCCCGAAAAAGTACGTGCAAATGCCTACGACCTGGTTATTAACGGAGTTGAAATTGGAGGCGGTTCGGTTCGTATTTTCGATAGCGCTCTGCAATCAAGAATGTTCGATTTGCTCGGATTTACACCTGAACAAGCTCAAGCTCAATTTGGATTTTTGATGAATGCATTTAAATACGGTGCTCCTCCGCATGCAGGTATTGCATTTGGCTTTGACCGACTGGTAAGTTTATTTGCCGGACTTGACTCCATTCGCGATGTGATTGCTTTTCCGAAAAACAATTCAGGACGCGATGTCATGATTGACTCTCCGGCAACTATTTCAGAAGAACAATTGCGTGAACTTGGTTTAAACCTTTTGAAGAAAACAGATTAATAGTTCATCTGAATTGAAAATATTGCCTGAAAATTTGCACCAAAATCCTGCAATTTTCAGGCTTTTTTTATATCGAATCAGGAGTAAAAACGATTTGTACACTTGCTTTGTTGCTGATTGTTTCGCCCTGATCAACTGCAGGAAACCATTTTGGCCCCTGCCGCAATAAACGGATTGCTTCGTTCTGAAAATCGGCATTTGAAGGTGCTCTGTTTACATTGTATTTATGTGGGCGCCCATACCTGTCAATTTCGAATGATATATTTACTTGCTGAATTGTTTGCGTTGATTCCGACGCAGGATATTGAATGTTTTGCTGTACATACCGATTAAACGCCTTAAATCCTCCCTCAGGCATGGCATCGTGAGTTTGCTGAGCAATACTGTCGGTTTCCGAAATTTTTACATTGCTCTGGAGTGTTTGTAATTTTGTATCGATACTTTCCTCATTATTGTTTTGTAATATCGATGTTGGTTTTGTTTTATCCTGATCATCAGAATGTTTCACATTATTTATTGAAGGACTTTTTGTTTTTTCAGCCGGCAAAGTTGTGTCAAGCTGCAACGTATCCTGTATCGAAGCATCGGTTTTTATAGTTTGAGGTGTTTCTGATTCTTTTTTATCCCTTTTTATAGTTTCTGTTGACTTTTCTTTTTGTTGCAAAATATTATTCGAAATAACAAAGGATGTATCAGTAGCCGTAACATGATTTGTATCGGCAATTAACGAATCGGCAACCACAGGAGTATCCAAAAGAGTATCATCATCAACGGCAAACAGCTTTTGAGGTTTAGTAACAATAGTTGCCGGCTGCTTTTTAAACAATTCTTTCTCCACTCCAAAAAAATACACCAGTCCGGCAATAGCTATTATTAACAATGAAACATAAATAAATTTAGTTCCGGCAACTTTTGATTTTCGGCCGTGAACAAAATCAACTGAATGCAAATCCGAAATTATATCGTTTGATTTGTATTTGGCCATTCCCTGGTAAGCTTCTTCTAAAAATTTATCACGTTCAAAAGCACGTTCAATTTCGTTGCGCTGTTTATCGGTAAGTTTATTCTGAGCATAATGTATGAGCTCATATAATTCGGTATTGTTTTTTATATCGTTATTCATGAGATGGATCTACACATTTTTTAAGTATTTGTTTTGCGCTTGAAATATTCTGTTTAACCTCATTTTCGGTTATATCAAGTTTTTGCGCAATTTCGCGGTAACTTTTCGACTGAAAATAAAACATTTTTACACAGTTTTTTTGAGGCTGATATAAATTATCGACACAATTTCGCAAGGAATAATTTGTTGATAAATCGCTATCGATTGGGTTAATTCTTAATCTATTATTTTCGAGTATTTTTTTTTCATTATTCCAATCATTTTTTTGCTCAGTGCTTATAGAATCTTCGTCGGCCTGTTTAAAGCACAAATCTTTGGCACACATGTAAATCCAATTTCGCACATTGGCGATATCGGAATTTTTGGCCTGATCGACAAGCATTTTAAAAACATCGATAATCAGTTGCTGAGCTTTTCCGCGATTTTGAAAATACTTTAATCCAAGCCCGTAAACTAAATGAATGTATTTATTGTACACTTCGGCTAACGCGTTTTTATTACCGCTTGAGCGAAATTCGCGTATTTGCGATATATCAATCTGCCGATCGAATTGTTGTTGTTTTAATGATGATGGCATAATTTATTAATAAAAATGAATAATATAAAGAAGTACACAGCACATGCTACAAAAATATTTCATCAAAGCATACACACAGGTAAATGTATATGAAAATATGGAAGAAATGAAAAAAAGAAATAATTTTAAATTACTCCTTGGGCAATAACTGCATCGGCAACTTTTATAAATCCACCAATATTTGCTCCGGCCAGATAATCAATTTTATTGGTATTTTGCCCGTATTTTCGGCAAGTTTCGTGAATATTTCCCATAATCACCTTAAGTTTTTGGTCAACTTCATCGCGGTTCCATCCCAGCCGCATAGAGTTTTGTGTCATTTCGAGCCCCGACACTGCAACTCCACCTGCATTAACTGCTTTTCCGGGAGCAAATACGAGATGATTATTTAGAAAAGCAGCAGCCTCGGCAGTGCAACCCATATTTGATGTTTCGGCAACTAAAAATGTTTTGTTTTCCACCAAGGCTTTAGCATCATCAATATTCAGTTCATTTTCGCATGCACAAGGAATTGCAACATCAACAGGCTGTATCCATGGACGCTTTCCGGGGAAAAATTCAGCATCAAATTCATCGGCATATGGCGCAACTACATCGTTGTTCGAAGCTCTTAATTCGAGTAAAAAATCGACTTTATCGCCCTTAATTCCATTTTTATCGTAAATAAAACCATCGGGTCCCGAAATAGTTACTACTTTACCGCCAAGCTCATTAATTTTTGATATTGCTCCCCATGCAACATTCCCAAAACCCGAAACCGAGAATGTTAATCCCTCAATATCTTTATTCATTTCGTGAAGCATGTGTTGTACAAAATATACCGAGCCAAAACCTGTAGCTTCGGGACGTATTAAGCTGCCTCCCCATGCAATACCTTTGCCAGTTAATACTCCGGCAAATTCATTTTTTAGTCGTTTGTATTGTCCAAATAAATAACCAATTTCGCGTCCACCAACGCCAATATCACCTGCAGGGACATCGGTATTGGGCCCTATATGCCTACAAAGTTCAGTCATAAAACTTTGACAAAAACGCATAATTTCGTTATCTGTTTTACCCTTTGCACTAAAATCCGATCCACCCTTACCTCCCCCCATAGGTAGGGTTGTTAATCCATTTTTAAAGGTTTGTTCGAAACCTAAAAATTTCAAAATACTTAAGTTAACTGTTGGGTGAAATCGTAAGCCACCCTTGTACGGGCCAATAGCACTGTTAAACTGTACACGGTAGCCTCGGTTTATTTGCACCTGTCCGGTATCGTCAACCCATGGCACTCTGAATATAATAATCCGCTCAGGTTCAACCAGCCTTTCAAGAATTTTTGCTTCTTTATAACGGGGAGTTTGCTGGTAGATATTCCATACCGACTCAACAAATTCTTTTACAGCCTGATGAAATTCAAATTCACCGGGATTTTTTGTGATTACCTGATTTAAAAATTCGTCGATTTGTGCCATGGCTTATTGTTTTTAAGATTGATATATATCAAATGTATGAAAACAATAAGTTAAATGCAGAAAAAACAGCACAAACAAACAAAACAGAAACCTTTGCAAGCAAACCGTTTAACATTTATTAACACTTTGCTAAGTGTTTTTTTTGACAATTCTCATAATACAAAACGAAATATTAGTGCACCCCTTCGGTATGGCAAAGGTCGTGCTGACTTTGGTGCATATGGTTCAACTCATCGAGAAAGAAAAATTCTTTTTCGCCAAACGCAGGTTTTAAATCACTAAGCCAATATACATTGGGGCTATATTTGGCAAAGAATATTTTATTTACCCACTCGGGATTTCGTGCTTGAATAAACCGTAAAGCAAAAACTTTTTGCCCTTGCACCTCAGTAACACCAATAATATGAATTTTCCCCGGATCGCTCGACATGCTTGGTCCGCGTACTGTTCGGCAAATGCCACTTACACTATTATAAGCTTGGTTATAAATATTATATGCCGATTCAAGATCAACAGCAAAATAATCCTGAGCCCCGGTATCACGTGCAACAAACATATAATACGGAACCATTCCCATGTCGACCTGAGCACGCCACATTTTTGCCCAAATATCAGCATCGGCATTAATGTGTTTGAGAATTGGCGATTGTGTCCGAATTTGTGCACCTGTTGCCAAAATACGTTTTACAGCCAGTTTTACAGCATCAGTTTCGAGTGCTTTGTAATGATTAAAATGCGCCATAATACTAATGCTGATACCTTTGCTGATTATTGTTTCGAAAAGCTGTAATAATTCATCGGCATCATCGTCGTCTGTAAAGCGATATGGCCAATACGACAGTGATTTTGTTCCTATTCTGATTGTTTTAAGGTGCGGAATGTTGGCATCGGCAAGTGCATTGAAGTAATATTCAAAAAATTTTGTTTTCATAATTGCCGGATCACCACCTGTAAATAATACATCGGTAATTTCGGGATGCTCTTTCAGGTAAGCAATCATTAAATCGGCTTCTTTCATTGCAAACTTAAAATCGTTCAGTGCAAACTGAGGCCATCGAAAACAAAATGTGCAATACGCATGGCATGTTTGTCCCTGACTAGGAAAAAACAACATTGTTTCGTTATACTTATGCTGTATTCCGTTGAGTTTTTCGCCATTGAGCTCGGGCACATTATATTGTTGCCCTGCAGGGTTTGGATTTAACGATAAGCGAATTTCATCAATTGCTTTTTTTAACTTTTCTTTTGGGGCTTTTGTTTCGAGCAAATTTTGTATTGTATTATAATGCTCAGGCATGAGCATATCTTTTTGAGGAAAATTAAGAATAAAAAAAGGATCGGTTTCAAAATTATTCCAATCAATTAATTTATCGATTATGTAGTTGTTGACTTTAAAGGGCAAAACATTCCCTACAACCTCAATATGCATCTGCTGCTCTGCAGTAAGGTTTTTTATTTGTGGTATCGTTCTAAAGTTATTTAAATTATATGCTTTATACACCATCAATCTCTCTCCTAATTTTAAATGTTAAAAAGAACTATCTTCACTAAACAGATGAAGAAAATTTATTGTTTTTCCCAAAAGGGTCACAAATTTAATAAAAATCGAAGACTTTTTTGGTACAATAGAGCAATAAGACAGCCATAACTTAACAAAAAAATATATCGTTTTTTCTCGAGCATAAACCCAACATAAAAATTTGTTTTACAGTATATTAAAAGCCAAAAGCATAAATCAGGCTAACATAAAATGATATATATCATTTTTACATTAAGCGAAAAAAGTGTTTTAGTGTAGTTGCTCTTTTCGGTTTGTATCGAGTTTTAAAAATATAAACAAGAGTAATGTAAATAACCACAACGATGACCCCCCGTAGCTGAAAAATGGCAGAGGTATACCAATAACGGGGGCTAATCCTATAGTCATTCCAATATTTATGGTAAAATGGAAGAAAATAATTGATGCTACACTATAGCCAAATATGCGACTAAATACCGAACGTTGACGCTCGGCCAATACGATAATCCGTATAATCAAAAAAATAAAAAGGCCTACAACAATTCCGCTACCAATAAAACCCCACTCTTCGCCTACAGTACAAAAAATAAAATCGGTACTTTGCTCGGGCACAAAATCGTATTTTGTTTGAGTACCTTGCAAATATCCTTTTCCTGAGAAACCTCCTGAACCAATAGCTATTTTTGATTGATTAACATTATATCCGGCTCCTAAGGGATCGGATTCAATTCCCAGCAAATGACTGATACGTGTGCGCTGGTGTTTCTCGAGTAAATTATTGAATGCAAAATCGACTGTAAACGAAAAAAGTATTGAAGCTAAAAATATTGATGCGATTAAGGGGACATACTTTATGCGTTTAAACAGTGCTGCAGCAATTATAAGCAACGAAGAGATAACTAAAGCACGCATTAACAAGAAATACAAATCGACATTTTGAGTTTTACCAACTAACAATGCAATAAGCCATACAAAAAGCATTGAGCTGCCAAGTATTGCTAATAAATAAAACAGATCGGAAAATTTACGTCGCATTATAAATACAAGCAAAAGAGCAAAAGTCAATAAAACAATTAAAAGAATAACGGGCTTAATCAGTAATGATAAAACAAAAATGATTACAAAAAATATTGCAAAAAACAACACAAGCCCCGACATTCCTTCTCGAAATAAAGGGATTATAAAAATAAAATACACCAAAGCCGATCCGGTATCGTTTTGAAGAAAAATTAATACTGCCGGCAGAAACACAAGTACTCCAAGACGTATAGTGTTTCGTAAACTATTGAATGTAAAACCATGTGAACTCACCAGCCTCGAAACAACCAATGCAGCTCCCAACTTTGCAAACTCAGCGGGTTGAATCGAAAAACTCCCGATAACTAACCACGACTTTGAGGCATTCACTTCGCGGCCAAAGATCAACACAACAATTAATAAGAGTATTGTTATGGCATAAAGGACATAGCTAAACGATACAAAAAATTTACTGTCGGTTACCAGTACAAAAAAAGCAAGTACAAAACTAAAAAGAATCCATAGAGCCTGCTTGCCGTATTGTTTCGAAAAATCAAGTATATGATTTGCATTTTCGTCGTATACAGCCGAATAAATATTCATCCACCCGGCAAATACCAGTATAAGAAATACCAAAACAGTAATCCAGTCGAGCGATGCCCATGTATTATTTTTTCTCACTATTCTTCAATTTTTATATAACCTGGTTGATCGGCAAAGAGTAAATTTGCATCAATCATCCGTTTTTCAATATGTTTTCGCGATTCCTGAATTTTCCCGTTCAAATACATTTCAATCATCAAAGTTGATATTGGAGCTGCATATGTACTTCCCCACTTTCCGTTTTCGACATATACAGCAATAGCAATTTGAGGATTATGGCGTGGAGCAAAAGCAATAAATGTTGCATGGTCGGGGCCATGTGGATTTTCGGCAGTACCGGTTTTGCCGCATATTGCAATACCCGGCACATACGATGCCGATGCTGTTCCTTTGTGCTCATATTCCATTACCTGCTCCATTCCGTCGTATATCAAATCAAAATAGCTCGAATCGATACTTGTATAATGTTTCGACACATAGTGCGCGTTAAGTTCTTCGTTTTCGATATTCTTTACAAGATGTGGTGTGTAATAATAACCTTTATTTGAAATTGTTGCAGCATAATTAGCCATTTGGATAGGTGTGGTTTCAATTTCGCCCTGCCCAATAGCCAGCGATATTAAAGGCAAAGCTCTCCACTTTGAATATGGAAATACGCGTTTTTGATAATATTCCGACTCGGGAATAAAGCCTTTTAATTCCTCAGAAAACTCAGGACAAATTTTCGCGGAGAATCCAAAACTTACAACATGTTTTCGCCAGGCTTCGTATCCTTGCTTTACGTTTTCAAAATGTGAAGCTTCGAGTATTGCCCTAAAAGTATGAGCATAATATGCATTACACGATTGGGCTATAGATCCGGTAAGTGTAAAATTCTGATTATGATGGCATCCCTGCGAAAATGATCCTACATGATATCCATGATTACACCTAAACTGTGTACGTGGTGAAATAACCTGCTCTTGCAACGCAATAAGAGCATTGAGCATTTTAAACGTTGATCCAGGAGGATACTGAGCACTTACAGCCCTGTTAAACAAGGGCAATAGTGTATCGGCAGCAAGCCGCGGATATGCCTCTGAGCGATTTCGGCCAACCATTTCGGCAGGTTTATAGCTTGGCGACGATACCAATGCTAATATTTCTCCACTCGATGGTTCAATTGCCACAATGCTTCCGGCCTTGTTATTCATTAACAACTCGCCATATTGCTGTAACTGAATATCGAGGGTTAACGAAATATCTTTCCCCTTAACCGGTGCTACATCAATTTTACCATCGTTATACGATCCCTTTATCCGGTTATGCACATCGACTAAAAAATAGCTAACTCCTTTTTGTCCGCGTAATTGTTCTTCGTAAATATTTTCGATACCCGTAACTCCGTAATAATCGCCTAACGAATAGTAAGTATCGCTATTCAAAACTTTTTTATCTACCTCGCCTACATATCCCAACACATGCGAGGCTACATTGTAGGCATATTTCCGCAGAGTACGAATTTGAAAATAAAATCCCGGAAAATTATAGAGTTTTTCCTGCAAATACGCATAACTCTCGGGCGATATTTGTCGTACAATGATTGATGGTTTGTATCGCGAGTATATTTTTGCTTTTTCGAGTTCACGATGTAAATACTCAGGGCTAATACCCAAATAACTGCAAAGCTGCAATGTGTCAAATTCACCTATTTCGCGTGGAGTCGCCATTAAATCGTAGGCAGCCTGGTTGTATACAATAAGCTGATTGTTTCTGTCGTAAATTAATCCTCTCGACGGATAGTTTATAACCTCGCGCAAGACATTGCGTGTGGCTATGTTTTTATATTTTGTATCGATTACCTGCAAACTAAACAGCCGAAATAAAAATACAAAGCCAACCAGCAATACAATGAGTATAACAATAATTTTCCGTTTCGAGAAACTATTCACTTTTTTGCTATTTTCTGAAAATTATGAACTGGCTTATCACTACAAATATAAATGTAAATAAAGCACTAAGAACACTTCGCAGCAATGTATCGAAAAAGTTTGTAAACGAGAACATTTCGACAAAAAATAAAAAAACATGATGCAAAACGATTAATACTCCTGCGTACTTAAAAAACCAGGCAAAACCAAGATTCATAATTGAGGAAATAATCATTTTGTCGGTTTCGTCAACATTACTCACATTAATAATAAAGGGACGCATAAATGCTGCAAAAACAGTGGCTGAAGCATGTATACCCGGGGTATTTCCAAATATATCGATGGTAAGGCCTTGCAAAAAACCCAACAAAAGCAATAAATATCCCGGAGTATTTATGGGGAGCAAAAGAATAAACAAGATATAAAAGTACGGATTGACATATCCGCTAAACTGAATATTGTTCATAAACAATATCTGAACAATTACAGTAACCGTAAACAATGCTATGTACCAAAGAGGCGATTTATTCATTTTGGATCAGGTTCTCAAGTTCTATTTGTTCTTCTTTTGTTGTATTCTGAATCACATCGACATAATGAATGTTTGCAAACGATGTTGACAGGCGAACATATATTTTCTGAAATGTTTCGCTTTCATGGTATTCAACTCTTTCGACAACCCCCACCGGAATATTTGCAGGAAAAATAGCTGAATATCCGCTGGTAACAACTTTTTGCCCCTCATCAACCCTCACATGATATGGAATTTCGTTAAGAACAGCAATTTCGGGATTGTTGCCACTCCACCGTAGAGGCCCAAAATGACCGGTTCCGCTGAGTTTTACATTAACTGCCCACCTGCTGTTTAAAACCGACAATGCTGTAGAATAATTGTTACTAACACTCACTACCACACCAACAATACCTTCGGGGCATACAATCCCCATATCGGGTTTTATTCCCTGTTTTTTTCCTTTATTTAATGTAATATAGTTATGCCGTTTGTTTACTGAATTATTGATAACCGTTGCCGATATAACCTCAAACAAATTCTGATTAATATTTTGGTTGCTAAACTCTTTTGTTTGATAATATAAAATTGATTGAAGCCTGCTTCGTAAACGTGCATTTTCGGTTGCCAGTGATTCGTTAATTTTCCGCAACGAAAAATAATCAACAACATTGTTATAGTCCTCGTAAATCCGCCCGCTAATTGCATTCGACGAATTAACAAAACTCACTCTGTGAAAACTGTTATACCGAACAATGAGCATTATGGACAAAGCCTCTAATACCACAAATAAAAAAAACAAATGATATTTTCCCAAAAAGTTCAGTAAGCTTCTCATTTACAAAAGGTATAAATCGTTATGTTTTTTTTAACTCAACAAACACAATCAAATGGCTACCTGATAAGGAACGAAAATTTATCGACATTTTTCAAAGCAATACCGGTTCCGCGTGCCACAGCTCTCAGTGGATCTTCGGCAATATGAAACGGAATATTTATTTTATCGGCCAGTCGTTTATCGAGGCCTCGCAATTGAGCACCACCACCGGCCAGATAAATACCCCGACTCACAATATCGGCATACAATTCGGGCGGAGTTTGCTCCAAAGCACTTAAAATTGCAGTTTCGATTTTTGATATTGATTTATCAAGACAGTGAGCAATCTCCTGATACGATACGGGCACCTCAACAGGCAAAGCGGTCATTTGATTTGGGCCACGTACAATATAATCAACCGGAGGCTCTTCGAGTTCTGAAAGTGCAGCACCAACATTGAGTTTTATTTCTTCGGCAGTACGTTCACCAACTTTAATGTTGTGCTGATGACGCATATATTCCATAATATCGGCAGTAAGATCGTCACCGGCAATTCTGATTGATTTATTGGTAACAATTCCACCCAACGATATTACAGCAATTTCGGTAGTACCACCGCCTATATCCACGATCATGTTTCCTTCGGGAGCTTCAACATCGATACCAATTCCAATAGCAGCAGCCATGGGTTCGTATATAAGGTATACTTCGCGTGCCCCTGCATGTTCCGACGAATCGCGTACAGCTCTGAGCTCAACTTCGGTACTTCCCGAAGGAATACACACAACCATTTTGAGTGCCGGTGGGAACAAACGTTTCGAAGGATTAATCATTTTAATCATTCCCCGAATCATTTGTTCGGCTGCATTAAAATCGGCAATTACACCATCGCGCAAAGGCCGTATTGTTTTAAGGTTTGAGTGAGTTTTACCCTGCATTTGACGGGCTTTCTCACCTATTGCAACCATTTTGTCGGTTTTTAAATCGATGGTTACTATCGATGGTTCATCCACAACAATTTTATCGTTGTGGATAATTATGGTATTTGCAGTACCTAAATCAACTGCTACCTCTTGTGTTAAAAACGAAAATAATCCCATATATTTTAGTGTTTAAAATGTCGATTCCCGGTAAATACCATCGACATATTATGGTCGTTACAAAAATCAATTGAATCCTGGTCGCGAATCGATCCTCCTGGCTGAATTACACAATCAACGCCAACACTGTGTGCAATTTCGACACAATCGGCAAAAGGGAAAAAAGCATCCGACGACATTACTGCGCCTTTAAGATCAAACCCAAAACTTTCGGCTTTTTCAATTGCATGTTTTAATGCATCAACACGCGATGTTTCGCCAACACCGCTTGCCAAAAGTTGTTTATTTTTTACTAGAACAATTGTATTTGATTTTGATTGTTTTACAAGTTTATTGGCAAACAACAAATCTTCAACCTGGTCGGCTGTTGCTTGCTTTGTTGTTACAAGTTTTAACTCGGCCGGTTCCTCTTGCTTAATGTCTTTATCCTGAAAAAGCATCCCGTTTAACACACTACGCAGTTGCATTACCGGCAGTGAATTTTGCTTGCGAACCAAAATAATTCGGTTCTTTTTCGATTTCAGAATTTCGAGTGCATCATGATCGTATTCGGGAGCAATAATTACTTCAAAAAATAGCTTATTAACTTCGTTGGCCGTTTCAACATCAACGGGGGCATTGCATATAAGTATGCCACCAAAAGCCGATACGGGGTCGCCGGCTAAGGCATCGCGCCATGCATCGGCCAAAACAGGCCTCGATGCACACCCACAGGCGTTATTGTGTTTTAAAATTGCAAATGCTGTTTCGTCAAACTCATCAATTAAATTTACTGCCGCGTCAATATCGAGCAAGTTATTATACGATATTTCCTTACCATGCAATTTATCAAAAATATCGTCGAGTTTTCCGTAAAAAACTCCCCTCTGATGTGGGTTTTCGCCATAGCGCAATACATTTGCCGTGTTATAGCTTAAGCGAAGTTTATCGTCGTTGCCACGGTTAAAATAAGAGAAAATTGCACAATCGTAATGCGACGAAGTTGCAAAAGCACAACGTGCAAATTCTTCGCGATCGGCCATATCCGAATTCCCGTCTTTTTTATCAAGTAAAGCAAGTAAATCATTGTAGTTCTCACGTGAGGGTACTATTAGAACATCTTTAAAGTTTTTTGCAGCAGCGCGTATAAGGGATATTCCGCCAATGTCAATTTTCTCAATAATATCGGCATGTGATGCTCCCGACTCAACAGTATCTTCAAAGGGATATAAATCAACAATTACCAGGTCAATTTCAGGGATTTGGTATTCTTGCATTTGTGCAATGTCGTTTTCGTTATCCCGTCGTGCAAGTATTCCTCCAAATATTTTTGGATGCAATGTTTTAACCCTGCCGCCTAAAATTGATGGATATGATGTAAGGCCTTCAACTGACTTTACTTTTACGCCTAATCCTTCGATAAAATCTTTGGTTCCGCCGGTTGAGTAAATCTCGACCCCCAGTTTATCAAGTTTTGCTACTATTTCGTCAACTCTTTCTTTGTGATAAACCGATATGAGAGCGGTTTTTATTTTTTTTGAACTACTCATTTATTATTATGTATTTACTTAAACTTATTATTGTCGATATTAATATAAAAGAACGAAATTAGCCTTAATTTCAAAATTTGCCTGAAAATACCAATGATTTTCAAACAATCAAAGCCGAATTGCATAAAAAATATTTAGAGCAAAATATGCCCTACCAGCAAATAAATTATCAAACCAAAAATATCGTTCATAGTAGTAATGAACGGACCGGTAGCCAATGCCGGATCGACTTTTAGTTTGTTTAAAAAAAGTGGAATAAATGTTCCAAAAAGCGATGCAAAAATAATAACAATAAACAACGAAAAACTTACGGCAAACGCCAGGCTTTGAGTTTTGCTATCGAAAACAAACACAAGGTTAAACACAAGCAAAAGAGCCGATAATACCAGAGATACAATAAGAGCAACTCCCAGTTCTTTAAAAAGTTTTCCTGATATGCTTTGCAAATCTTTAGCGCCACTTGCCAGGCCCTGTACTACTATTGACGACGATTGTACTCCAACATTACCTGCCATTGCACCAATAAGAGGAATAAAAAATACCATACTTGGTATTTTGCTCAGCACCGCTTCGTTTCCCGAGAGCACAAAAGCTCCCAAAACACCACCTGCCAGGCCAATAAGCAACCAGGGCAAGCGTGCACGGGTTAAATGATAAACACTGTCGCTATATTCAACATCATGAATAATACCCGATGCCATTTGGTAATCTTTCTCGGCTTCTTCGCGGATTATATCCACCACATCGTCAATTGTAATACGTCCTTTAAGATGCCCTGCTTCGTCAACAACGGGAATGGCTACCAGGTCGTATTTTTCCATTTTTTGAGCCACCTCTTCGCGCTTGGTATCGGTTAAAATTGATATAACATCTTTATTGTATATGTTTGAAATGTTTGTTTGTGTTTGATATTGAATCAGTTTTTTAAGCGACAACACTCCTTTTAATCTTTTCTGATTATCAACAACATACACATAATATATTTCGTCAATATTTTCGGCCTGGCGGCTAATTTCTTTCAAACAGGTTTGCACGTTCCAGTTTTCGTTAACACTAACCAGCTCGGCAGCCATAATACCCCCCGCCGAGTCTTCGTCGTACGAAAGCAATTCGGAAATTTCGCCGGCATATTTTTGGTCATCAATGTATGCTATTACCTCTTCTTTTTTCTCGTCGGGTAATTCACCAAGCACATCGGCAGCATCGTCTGAGTCCATATACTCGATATACTGTCGTGCAATAATATGAGCCGGCAACTCGGCCAAAAAACGTTTCCTGTCTTCTTCGGGAATTTCGAGCAACACATCAGAGGCAGCATCGCCCTCGAGCAATAGATAAAGTAGCTTTGCCTCATCCATCGATAAATTCTCCATAATTTCGGCAATATCGGCCGGATGGAGTTCATTCAGTATCGATTTAATTTCGTTGGTATTCTCGTTATCGATTAGGTTTTTGAGAAAATCAAGATATTCTTTTGATAATTCGAATTGCATAACATGGAATTTTTAAGCATTTTCAACTGCATTGGTTAACTCAACAAAATTATCGACAGATAATTGTTCGGGACGCTTTTCTAAAAATGGATGAGAAAACCCATCCTTTTTTAATAATGGTTTTATGCTGTTTCGAATCATTTTTCGTCGCTGATTAAAAGTTGTTTTTACTACCTGTTTAAAAAGAATTTCGTTACACTGCAGCTGAAAAACAGGTTTTCGGTCAATACGAATTACTGCCGATTTTACCTTTGGAGGTGGCTTAAATACATGTTCGTGCACAGTAAACAAATATTCGACATTGTAATATGCCTGCAGTAAAACACTCAATATTCCATAGGTTTTTGATCCGTGCGAAGCTGCAACACGCTCGGCAACTTCTTTCTGAAACATACCAATTGCCTGAGGTATACGCTCGCGACTATCAATTATGCGAAATAATATTTGCGATGAAATATTGTACGGAAAATTGCCTATTACCGAAAACTGTTCTCCATTAAACAGAGAATTTAAATCCATTTTCAGAAAATCGGCATAAAATATTTGAGATGCTTTTTGAGGATAGTGATCGTGCAGATATTGAATTGATTCGTGATCAATATCGACAGCCAGAGTATTGAAATGTTCGTTTTGAAATAAAAAATGAGTAAGCACGCCCATACCAGGACCAATTTCCAAAACATTGGAGACTGAGTCCGACAAACTGCCAACAATATTACGGGCAATTGATTCGTCCGCTAGAAAGTGCTGGCCAAGATGTTTTTTGGCTCGTACAACTGTCATAAGAATCAGGATCACTCATCGCGTGTATTATTTACTCACCATTAATGGTTAGATTAAACAAATTTTTAAATTTGTATCTTGCAAAATTAATAAAGCATCTTATAAACTACGTTGTTTTGAAAAAAAAGATTTTCAATATTATTAAATACATAACTTTTTTTGCTCTTGGAGTATTATTGTTTTGGTATGTGTATCAAGGACAAAACTTTTCGGAAATATGGAACATCATTGTTAACGACGTTGATTTTACATGGATTATCGTTATGCTAATTTTTGGGCTTTTAAGCCACATTAGCCGAACCCTGAGGTGGAAAATAGCCCTTGAACCTTTAGGTGAACATCCCCGAACAATTAATGCTTTTTTTAGTGTAATGATATCGTATTTTATGAACATGATTCTACCTCGTATGGGTGAATTTGTTCGCTGCGGCATGTTATCGAAATACGAAAAAATATCGTTTACAAAACTTTTGGGTACAGTAATTACCGAGCGCATTATCGACATGATAATGGTAATGCTTTTGGTGTTTCTTGCCTTTGCCCTCGAATTTAAAAAATTGATGAGCTTTGGTTCACAAAATCCCGAAATTGCTCAAAATATTCGAAACATAACACACTCGCCACTGCTTTGGCTTGTTGTTTTTGGTGTAATTTCAGCATTAATATTTTACATATACACCGAAAAGAAAAAAGGAAGACAAAACAAATTTGAAAAACTATACAACGAACTGATACAAGGCATAAAATCGATATTAAAAATTAAACGATACAAAGCCTACATAGCTCATACTATTTTTATTTGGTTTATGTATTTTATGATGCTTTATATTGCATTTTTCAGTTTCGATTTTACAAAAATGCTGAGCCCGGTAGCCGGCCTTGTAAGCTTTGTTATGACCAGTGCCAGTATGATTGCTCCGGTACAGGCGGGTATGGGAGCATGGCATTTTATGGCCGAAAAAGCTCTGCAATTATATGGTGTTGCCAGTGTTGACGGTAAAATTTTTGCTTTGGTGGTGCACTCAAGCATGAATTTGTTAATCCTGTTTTGTGGTGCTATATGCACAATACTGATTCCGGTAGTGAATAAAAATTACTCGCCAAAAAAACAATAATACTGCCATATACTTCGTATTATTGCATTGCTTAAATATTCGTAATTTTTTAATAAACCCTATTCAATATTGAATACAGAACTTTTTATAGCAAAACGTGTTTTTTCCGAAAAACAAAAAAGCAAAGGAATAGCAAGTAAAATTGTATCGATTGCAGTGGCAAGCATCTCAATTGGTATTGTAGTTATGATTGTTTCGGTTTCGGTACTACTGGGTTTTAAACACCAAATTCGCGAAAAAGTTATTGGCTTTGGATCTCACTACCAGATTGTAAATTACGACACAAACTTCTCGTACGAAACCAAACCCATCCGCATCGATTCGCAACTTATTGCGCAATACAAAAATTTAGACCAGGTAAGGCATCTGCAGTTTTTTGCTACCAAACCCGGCATTATAAAAACCGACGAGGCAATTCATGGAATAGTGCTAAAAGGTGCCGGTGCAAATTACGACTGGAATTTTTTTAAAAATAATATCATCGATGGTGAAGTTCCCTCATTTCAAACAATAAAAACAAACAATCAGGTACTGATTTCGGAAGAAGTAGCTCAACTGCTCAAACTAAAAACAGGCGATTATTTATACTGCTACTTTTTTAACCAAGGCGACAGCAGCCCCCGAAACCGTCGTTTTGTTATCAGTGGAATTTACAAAACCAACTTTACCGAATTTGACCAGCTTTTTGTTATAGCCGACTTAAGGCATGTGCAACAACTTAACGGATGGCACAGCACCGAAATTACCGGGTACGAACTTATGATTCACGATTTTGAGAAACTCGAACAAGTATTCGATAATCTACAAAGTATAACACTCAATAATGCTTCGGAAAAATCAATGCTCAGAGTTTTTAGTATCGACCGAAAATACCCAACTCTGTTCGACTGGCTCGAAATACTCGACATGAACGTTTGGCTGCTCATTATTTTGATGATTGCTGTAGCCGGAATTAACATGATATCGGGTTTAATTATCATCATTATTGAACGCAGCCGAATGATCGGTATTTTAAAAGCCCTTGGATATCCAAATTTTAGTGTACGTAAAGTATTTATTTACCTTACAGCATTTTTGTCGGGAAAAGGACTCTTTTGGGGCAATATTCTGGGTATTGGACTTTGCATTATTCAGTACTACACAGGAATAATTAAACTTGATGCATCATCGTATTACCTCGAAACGGTACCTATTGTATTCAACTTTACATACATAGTATTACTAAATATTGGTACACTAATAGCAATAGTTTGTATGATTATTTTGCCATCGATGTTTATATCACGAATATCTCCTGTTGAAGCAATTTCGTTTGAATAACAAGCTAAATTTATTTTTTGGAATGAATATTACAAAAACTGATGTAGAAAAAGCGCTGCAATTAGCTTTACCCGGATGGGGAGCACACCAAACAATGATTCCTCCCAACCGCGAAATATTACACCCTCAACAAAAAGTCAAAAAAAGTGCAGTACTTATACTAATTATCGAGAAAAACACACAACTTTATGTGTGCCTTACCAAGCGCAACTCAAACATGAAACATCATGCCGGCCAAATCAGTTTTCCCGGAGGAAAATGCGAAAAAACCGACCCCGATACTGCATACACTGCAAAACGCGAAACCTTTGAAGAAATTGGTATTTTACCTCAACACATAACAATAATAGGAAAACTCTCTGAAGTTTTTGTTCCTGTTAGTAATTTCACAATTCAGCCATTTGTTGCTTTTGCTTCAAAAAATGCTGTTTTCGATATAAACACTGCCGAAGTTGATAAGCTGATTTTTATTGAGCTAAATGAATTTTTAAACGAAAAAAATATTAGCAGCCGAAGTGTAAAAACCCATAAAGGGACTCTCGATACTCCCTGTTATTTTATAAACAACGAAATAATATGGGGAGCTACCTCAATGATGATTGCAGAACTGGCAGCGATACTAAAGCAATATTATTCTCATCGGGTATAAGATTTACATACTGATTGTAACGATCGAGAATTTTTATCACATAATTATAAGGCTCTTGTCCCCGGCAATATCCCCATTTCACAACAGGATCGTTATAATACTCGGGAATCGACTTTTTAAGAATAAAAATATCAACATTGTCTTTCCATACCGACGGATCCAATCCATTTTTCATTGCAAGTTTACGTGCATCCATTACATGGCCTATGCCTACATTATACGAGGCTAAAATAAACTTAATACGCTCATTTTCGTCTTCAATAATTGGTTGAAACATTTCGCGTAACCAATTCATATACTCAACTCCGGCATTAACATTTTCGTGCGGATCGAAATAGTTTTGCACATTAAACTGATTGGCAGTTTGTGGCATTAACTGCATTAAACCAACAGCTCCCATCCAACTTTGAGCTGTAGGGTCAAAATTCGATTCCTGCATAATAACTGCAGCAATTAAACGCCAATCCCACTGATTTTTTGCAGCAACGGTGCGTACCAAATCGTCGTATTCCGAAATTTTTCCTCCATTAATTGAATGATAATCACTCCGTACAATTTGTGACGAACGATAACTGTGAAAATACTTGTTGTAAATGGTATTGTACTGCGCTGTTTGTTTAAAATCAACAATCCAGTTATCGAGATACTCTTTCCACTGAAGATTGTTTTTTTGAACAGCCCACGAAATTTTCTGATTAAAACTTAATGGGGTTGATACATCAATCCATGGATAATAGCGTTGATTTACAATACCAACATTTTCGTCGCATACAGTATAATCAATTTCACCCGATGCAACCAAAGCAATTAATTGTTCAACACCATATATTGTATCTTCAACAATGTTGATTGGTTCGCCAATTTCTTGCGACAAATGCTTTAATCGTTGTACAAATACAGTATTTTTTTGGACATGCACAGTTTTCCCGGCAAGATTTAATTGTTCACGAATAAGTGAGTTTTCGATTTGTTCGGCTGTAAGTGTATCGGTTTGAGGTTTACGTTGTACCAAAACCTGACGAGTAAGTGCAATGGGCTCGGTAAAGTCAACAATCTTATTTCGTTCGGTAGTAACAGTAAGGTTTTTAGCTACCAAATCGTATTTTGAGGAGTTAAGTCCCGCAAACGTTTCAGCCAGATTATTGCTTACCTGTATTTGTAAATCAACGTTGAGATGCTTGGCAAAGGCTTTAAGCAGTTCGTACTGAAACCCCATTGGCTGCCCCTTATACACAAAATAATTTGTAGAGTTATAATCAACTACAACCCTGAGCTCGCGGCTTTCGAGTACACGGTTAAGTACAACATTTTTCTCCTGGTGTGCAGTAAGTTCTTCACGAGTTTCGTGATTTTTATTTCCGCCTGTAATATTACACGATATAACACCTGTAATAAGTAGAAATGTAAAAATAAAGAGCTTTTTCAAATTGTTTAATTTCGTTCAACAATTGTTTCGTTATCCGAAACTTTTCTTTTAAAAAACAAAACCTATTCAACATTTAAAACTGAGTAAAGTTTTGCTTTGTTGATTAAAATCGGGGGCAAAGTAAAGACAATTGCTTTGAGTGAAGACAAATTATTGGATATTGATCTTGAAATTTAACGTTGAGAAAACGTTGATTAATCATAAAATGTCCAGATAAAACCGAATCTAAACGCAGCTTGTTCAAGCGGATAACCGGGTACAGAAAAGAACTCCCCTATTTTAAACATACTGTTTGCATGTACAACCTGGGCAAAGGCACTTGTTCGCTTAAGTTTTGCATTTGCATAAAGGTTTATTACCGGATAACCTCCGGTTTTGCGTTCGTTTTGCAAATAAAACCGTGTGCTTGATGGCTCGTATTTATTAGCATAAAACGGGCTGTGGTAGTACACATCGGCACCCAACTGAATTTTCATCACCTTAAACAAATAGTGCGAATAATAAATGCTTGAATAGGCACTAATTGCAGGCAAATGCAACACAGCATTGTTTGAGAGTTGCTGCCAAACAACTTTGTTCGACCAGCAAAACTTTCCCAAAACAAAATCTTTATTAATCCAAGCCGAAATAACCGAAAACTCGCTATTGTACTGGGCGGGCATAGCATACTCGTTGTTATATAAATAATTGCTGAAAAGAGCATAATTAGCACCTGTACTCAATAAATATTCGGGATACGAAAAAGCTGCTTTAAAAACAACTTCGTGCTGTTTTTTAAAATTGTTTTCCCATTTAAAATGATTGCTTTGCCAATGCTCTTGAAAAATATCGGCGCGAATATCGCTGTAATGTGCTTCAATTTCGATATGCGATGTATCGTTGGCAAAATGTAAATCCTTCGATATATTTCCTTTAATTGTTGCATCGCCAAGGTTGCGGCCCAAAACTGCAAAACGGGCATTGGCACTCCACTTCCAAAAATCGCTTGTGTTGCGGGCAATTTCACCGCCAACATATACATTCGAATATGTATAACTCCGTATTCCATAGGGGATTGGGTGCGATGCATTCACAATTTCGTTTTCGGCAAACACCCGCTTACTAAACGTAAATTTTCGGTTGTTGTTTTCAAAAGCCTTGAGCTGCACTATATGCGAAAACCGCCTGAATCGTACAGAATCGGTATGGCTTGTTGTTTTAATGTACGTTGAATCGAAAAATGATGAGCTGACCGTATTTTCGGCTGCCAAGCGCGAGTAGTTATTAAACTCAGCCGAATATTGCACCGAATATTGCGGTTCAAAATCAATTTGCAAACTGTCGGGGATAGTATTTATAAACGGCAATTGCCCCATTTTGTATTCGTGCGATGTAAAAGCAGTAAACGATTTGTTATCAACTGAAATTCCTCCGGGCAAATTAATTGATAATTCGTAGGGCGATGTTGATGTGTTATTATTGCCCAGGTTTGTTCCTAAAAAACGCGAGATTGCCAGCATAAAGGTTGGCACATTTACATCAATCTGATCAGAAAAAACTCCACCATTCTCAACTAAATTGTTTGTACCGTTTACCAGGGTAAAATACCCGCTATACCGTGGACTGTTTCGCGATACAAAAAGATTCAGAAACTTATGATGTGACTCTTGAGCCATATACTGACTACTGTTTTTCAACACATTAAACCTGAATCCCAAATTTGAATACTCATCGATATTTTGGGTGAAAAATACCCTGAAAATTTGTTCAAATCCTCGCGATTCTTGTTTACCCTGGGTATAAGTAAGACTTGAGTACGGAGTTGTTGTATTATAAAATTGCACTTTTGATGCAGGCATTGAATATGCTGTAAGATTACGCATAAAATAAAAAGGAACAGAATGGTCGCGATCGAAAAATATGTTCGATTGGTAGGGCGATCCCAGATATCCTAAATAATTGTTTGATATACTTGATGTAAATATTGGATTATGAATATGAAAGTTAATTGTTGCTGTATCGATAAGTGATTCTTTACGGCTGCTAAATTGTTTATCGAGTGTCCATGTTTCAATGTACTGAACTATCGAATCGGAATTGGTTGTTGATATATGCTTGCTGATAGTATCGGCAGTATTGGCCAACGTATCATCAAGTTGGTTTTGCCCGAAAATACCGGTAGCAAAACACAAAAAGCATATATTCAAGAGTAATGTTTTGTACATGCCTGCAAATATATAGAAAAGTTCAGCTTGGTAAACTAATTTGCAGCGGTAAGAGACAATTTTGCACAAACACAAACTGCAAACTCATACTTATTCATTTCGGGCTAAACCATCAATGTTTTCAATTTCGGCAATTGCCTGTTCAAGAATTTCGTCGGTTGTTAAATCACTCCAATCAAAACGTGCAGTTACATCGGGAGGGATACCATTCTCGGCATAATTGTTTCCGTTAATATCGAGTAACTGTCCAATACTAAACCTATATTCCCACCCGTTGGGCAATTCGCCGCCATTGGGTAAGCCGCCACCTCCCCCGGTAGTATCGCCAAGTAAGGTAATATTATCAATTGCTTTTGCTGCCAAGGCAAACATGGTTGTTGCACTGTACGATCCACGATCAATAAGCACCATTACAGGGTTTAAATAATTAATTCCTGAGTGAGCACTTATATAAAATTCCTCGGGTGTCGAAAAATCGCTGTGTGCCTCGCCATTGCGGGTAATAAAATATCCCACCATTTTTTTTTCGGCATTAAAGCGTTCAAGAAACGACAATACATTAAAAATATTACCACCACCATTATTGCGTAAATCAATTATTAAACCCTGAGTACCACTCATTTGATTGAGCACATAATCGAGATCGATAGATGAAATTCCATTCATAAAACTCGAGTACCGAATATATCCAACATTTGCTTTTTCGATTATTCCATGCTGAAAAGCTCCTGTATATTTTATATTTGGCACATAATGTTCCAAAATTGTTCGCTGATGATAATTCTCGGATTTTTGTAAATACAAGTTGTACCTCGACACATCGAATGGAGCAATCAGGTTGCTGTGATCGTCGCGCAATTCGTTCATCATAGCTGCCAACACATCAAAAAGCTGCTCTTCGTCCATATCGGCCGATATCCGTTTATTATAAACGGTATAAACCGAATCCCAATCAATATTTTTGAGCTCGAAATAACTGTATTTTTTATCGATTTGGTTCCACAAATATTCAAAATTTTCGGAAGGATCGGTGCTTGCCTTGCTCGGTTCAAAAAGCAGTGCTTCGCATGAGCTAAACAATACAATTATCAAAAGCAATAAAAAAGGCCTGTTTGCATGTATATTCATGTGTTTGTGGTTTTAGTTTTTATTAATCAAATACGTAAACTTGATGCTGTGTGTTGCCATCTGAAATTTTTCGAATCCGCCGGGAACATTGGCTGCATCCCACACATACGACCAACGACGGGCATTTCCGCTGGGCCGGTAAACAGTATACCCTAATTCCGACTGTAAACGCCAGCCGTTAATACGCCAACTGTGCGAATTCAAAAAATAATTGAGCAAATTGGTTTCCGATCCATCAAGCCTTGTTTCTGAAATATATGCATATCCCGGACGGTAATTCAGATTTAGAAGCCCTATATTCATCATAAATGACACCTCGCGCTTTACAGGTTTGTATGTACGCTCAAAAAATATAAAATCACGAACAATTGTTTTTCGGCGCGAAACATCAGCAGTAGTTTTTCCCGAAAACATAAGGTTTAATAAGCTTTCGAAACCTGCACTGTTGTTTTGCAACTGCGAATTTTGCCTCATATTGGTTGTACTCACGAGAGCTCCACCCATTTTGGTATTAAAAATATTGGTTGATAATTGGGGAATATTGTACAGTAAATGGCTGTATAGAGTCAGCCCAAAATACACCGAACTTGAGGGAGAAGGAAAATAATCGCTTAAGGGCGAAAATGTCAGTGTAGCACCAATCGATAAATCGGTAAGAAAACAAAATTCTTTTTGCCCGGTTTGGTCAATACTCCCCGAGAAAGTACTAAAACCCAAGCCTCTGTAGGTTAAAGGCGAAGTTGCCATATCGCGGTAGTTTATATTTACAATACCGGTTCCGCGCAATAAATACTTATTTTTTACCCATTGATCAATATCTGAATATGTTGAATCGGGTGTTTGTGCCAATACAGTAAAAAACGGAATTACTGCAAGCACAAATAAGAGTACCGACACTTTTACAAAGTGTCTGATTACATGTTTATGAATCATTTAAAAAAAATTGTGATGATTTATTCGTATTATTTTTTTACTTCTGCTAGTCAAAACGAAGCATTATGGAAGATAGTATACTAAACCATTAAAATATTATTAGATGGAATACAGTGAGTGAAAATTTACCAGCTACCACCGGCACCACCACCACCAAAACTACCGCCACCAAAGCCGCCAAAACTTCCAAAGCTGCTTCCTCCTCCCGAACCGGAACCCGAACCTCCGCTAAATCCGTTGTAAAAACCACCATGATTACGCTGCGATCCACCAAACATTCCTAAAGCAATCCAAAGAGGCAAACTGCTTCTGTTTCCGGCCGAATAATAAGTACGACGTTTACGCCCAAATATTAAAGGAAATACAAAAAATATCAGAATAAATATTAAAAAAGGATTAAAACCCCCACTGCCCACACTTTTTGCATACTGCTGTTCGGTATACTCACCTTTTGATAAATCAATGATCACATTTGTTGCTTTATCAACACCTGCATAATACTTGTTGGCTTTAAATTGAGGGATCATTTCGTTATCGATAATAATTTTCGATGTTGCATCGGTAATAACCGCTTCGAGGCCATAACCTACAGCAATAAACACCCGTCCTTGCGATGTGCCGGTTTTGGGTTTTATAAGGATAAGTATTCCGTTATTAAATTCCTGATCGCCAATACCCCACTCTTCGCCAAGTCTGAAAGCGTAATCAGAAATGTCGTATCCTGCGGTTTGCTGCACACTTACTACGGCAATTTGTGTTGATGTTGAAGCAAAAAAATCAACGAGTTTGCGTTCAAGAGCCGACTCTTGTTCGGGAGTAAAAACATTTGCAAAATCGGTAACCAATGTTGGCGGATTTGGCCGCTGAGGAAAATCAGAAGCATACAAACCTGTAATGCTTGTTAATACTAAAAGTAATACCCCTGCAAAATAAAGTGCTCCTTTTTTATTTACCATACGAAATTTCATTATCAAGTTCGTTTACATCATCAATTTGATATGGAAAAAAACGCTTAAGCTGTAAGCCCGCCTGTATAATTCCCACACTTAAGCCCTTTGCTATTTTTTCTTCTTTAAAAAAACCAAGCACCAGGTCACGTGTTGCTTGCCAAAAATCACTTTCAACTTTACTGTTGATACCTTCATCGCCAATTATTGCAAATTTACGGTCGGCAACAGCCAAATAAAAAAGCACTCCATTACGTTCTTCGGTTTGATGCATTTTTAGCTTTTTAAACCAATAAGCTGCTCTATCAAGTACATCTTCGTTACAATGTCCTTCAACATGCAATCGTATTTCGCCCGATGTATTCAGTTCGGCTGTTTCAATAGCCTCTTTTATTTCTTTTTTTTCGTTGTCGCTAAAAAATTTTGCAGGATTTATCATTCTTAATCATTTTTAAAATCAATTAAAGGTGCCGTTTCGGCTCCACTCACAGCTTCGAAATACATTTTACGTTCAAACGAGAACATGTTTGCATAAATATTTTGCGGAAAAGTGCGAATGTAGGTATTAAAAGCTTTAGCCGATTCATTAAACTTTTGACGCTCAATAGTAATACGGTTTTCGGTACCTTCGAGCTGAGTTTGCAGGGTGATAAAATTTTGATTTGCTTTTAAATCGGGATAACGTTCAATAACAACCATTAACCGCCCCAATGCCGATGTTAACTCACCTTGTGCCTGCTCAAAATTTTGAAGCGCAGCAGGGTCCAGTTTCGACGGATCGACAGTAAGCTGCGAAGCTTTTGAACGTGCATTAATTACAGCTTCGAGGGTTTCGCGCTCGTGCGATGCATATCCTTTTACAGTTGCTACCAAATTCGGGATCAAATCGGCCCGGCGTTGATATACATTTTCAACCTGTGCCCACTGCCCGCTTACAGCTTCGTCCATCCGCACCATTTTGTTGTACGAATTTCGCACACTCATAAACACAATGAGAACAAATGCTCCCAATATCAGTAAAATAATTGTTGATTTTTTCATATCTAATTCGATTACTTTTTTTGATTTAACACAATCCTCAAATCTTTTATAGCATTATAAATAAATGCTTTAAGTATTCATTTATCGAAATTTTTCATTCAAAATATATGAATATTTCTGCTGCGAAGGTACATGCTTCAAAAGTTAATTGCTTGAATTTTTAGTTAAAAGAACTAAAATAATCGGTAAGTAGCCATAAAGAATTAAACAAGGCACGCCACGACCCAATAATGTTTATACAAAAAATAAACCAGCAATTATAGCTGATCTAAACGATTACTTTTTGCCCTGCACTAAAAACCAATCGACCCACGAGTCCATTTGGGCTACCGAATTGGGACGGAGCAGAATTTCGCGCTTGTTATTGAGCAAATACATGGTGGGAGTTGCAAATACATAATAAGCCTTTACCGTTGAACTTTCCCACTTTTGAAAATCGCACATGCTGATAAAAGGAAACTTACCGGCAAAATTCTTGAAGGTTTGCGGATCGTCGTCGAGTGAAACAAAAACCACTTCAACGCCCTGTGCTTTCCATTTGGGGTAATGCTCGCTTATCAGGTTCAGCTCCTCGCCACATTTGGGACACCAACTGGCACCAAAAACCAGCACGGTATGCTTTGCATTTATATCGGAAAGTTTTTGTGGTTGATTATTTGCATAGCCTGGTGCAAAACAATCCTTGCTAAAATTGAAATCGGGGGCAGTATTGCCCTTTTTCATGGCACGGTAACTTTCGAGTTGGGCAGCCAGATCGTTGTTGAGTGTGCAGGCGGTTTCGTTCAGGAGTTTTAAGGCGAGGTATTCCGATGCACCAAACAGACTGCGGCTTTCAAGAAACTTAAACAGGTAGTCGGTAATCTCGTTCAGCTTTTGCTCGTCGGCCATCAGGTTTTCAATCATATGATCAATGGAAATATTCATTTCGATATACACCGAATCGAGTGTGCGTCCACTGTTTTCGATGAACCAAAAATGGCTTTCGATGGCATCGCGCAGCAAGCCGCTTTTATACAGTCGTTTATCGGTGTAATCCATATTTCGGAAGGCTTTGATGGTGGCCGGTATTTCTTCGGTACGGTATTGGGCAATGGCCGATACGCTGCTTAC
>CAZARW010000006.1:0-70646 GCA_964487645.1 uncultured Prolixibacteraceae bacterium | reverse complement strand
ATTGCAGCAATATGTGTTAAACGACCTGTCGAAAAAAATCCTTGCCGGAACACTCAACAAAGAAAAGCCCGTAGTGGTCGATGTTGAAGATAACGAACTGGTGTTTAGTAATTAATGATTTGTTACATATTAAAAAAACCTGTTGATTAATCAACAGGTTTTTTTTGTTTGCACGGGAGGTACGACTCGAACGCACGACACCTGGTTTTGGAGACCAGTGCTCTACCAACTGAGCTACACCCGTGTATTTGCTTTAACAGCGCTGCAAATATACAGCATTTCTTGTTTTTGCCAAAGGTCTTTTAAAAAAAATGACAGTCAATTTTGAGTGCTTGATGTAATGTGTTTTAATTTACTTACTTAACCAAAAAATCGAACATCAGTTTTTCGCCAATATAGCCTTGCAGCCTGTCGTTTATTTTTACCGGGCCAACACCAGCCGGTGTACCTGTGTATATCAGATCGCCGGTTTTTAGAGTAAAATATTTCGAAACATCTTCAATAATGCTGTCAAAACTATGAATCATATCCTTTGAATTGCCTTGTTGCCGAATTTCTCCGTTAATTTTGAGCAAAAAATCTATATTGTTGATATCAATATCGTTTAATGGAATATATTCAGAGCTTATTGCTGCCGAATAATCAAATGCTTTGGCTTTTTCCCACGGAAGCCCTTTGCTTTTTAATTGGCTTTGCAAATCGCGTGCAGTAAAGTCAATGCCAAGGCCAATGGAACTGTAGTAACGATGTGCAAATTTTTTTGAGATATTTTTACCCAATTTGTCAATTTTTAAAACCAGTTCAACTTCATGATGTAGGTTTTTTGAAAATGCAGGAATGAAAAACGGCCTGTTTTTTCTCAAAATTGATGAGTCGGGTTTTAAAAATACTACCGGTTCATCGGTATTTTTACTTTGCATTTCTTTGTTATGCTCGGCGTAATTTTGCCCTATGCAAATAATTTTCATTGGTAATTTATTATTCAATAGTATTTACAATATCAGATAAAAATTTGTTGTAATCGAATTCTCCTTTTTTCGAAAATCCTGTTCGTACAACAACTAACTCTTTCGACGGGATAATATAGATATATTGACCATCGTGTCCCCGGCAGCAGTACATGTCGCGTGGTACATCGGGATAGTCGGTACCTGCTGTATTGAGCCAGAAAAAAGCACCATATTGTCCTTCGGATCCCCGGGCTACGCTTGTTGTATAATCAACCCACCCTTCGGGTAGTATTTGTTTGCCCAGCCAGTTTCCGTTGTTTAAATACAAAAGACCAAATCGTGCATAATCGGCCATGGTAGCATACAAATACGACGAACCGACAAAAGTACCCGAAGCATCGACTTCAAAAACCGCACTGCGCATACCAATTTTATTGAAAAGTTCGTTGCGCGGAAAAGTATAGTAATTGGCATCGTTGGCTAGTGTTTTTCGTAATAAATAGCAAACAACATTTGTTGCTCCCGATGAGTATTCCCAAACCGAATCGGGTGTAAATTCAAGAGGTTTCGAGTAGGTAAATTTTGCCATATCGCCATATTTATGCAACATGTTATTCACATCCGAACTGTTCCCGTAGTCTTCATTCCATTCCAATCCGCTGTTCATGTGCATCAGGTTGTTAATGGTAATATTGCGTCGTTCGTCGTTTTGCCATTCGTCAATTTTGGCAGGTGCATATATGTCGATAAGTCCTTTTTTTTGCATAATGCCGGTAAGTGCGTTTGTAAAGCTTTTTGCCATCGACCAGCTCAAGAATTTTGTTTCGGAATCAAATCCGCTTTTGTATTTTTCAAGTATCGGTTGCCCTTTGTATACAACCATAACAGCAAAAGTTCCTTTGTAAGGTACCGTATCGGCAAAAGCAATATTTACAACCGAGTCGAGTGATGTGCGGTTAATGCCATCGGGTATCGAATCGGGAATTACATTACCCATAGGCCAGGCAATAGTATCGGGGTTAGCAGGTAATGGGGCACTTGTAAAATATGGGCGTCCCTGAATATCTGAAACCGAATAGTCGTTAATCAGCACATTACCAAAACCTTCGATGTGAGTAGTTTTTGATGTGTGCCACAAAAAGCGGCTTTTTACCGTTTTATTTTCAAAGTCGATTTTGTTTTTCACATATTTAATGAACGAAAAATTTAAATCGGTAGCTTCAAGCGATTCCTGGCTTCGTTGGGCTTCGAAAACACCCGACGATAAATTTTTTGCTGCATAGCCGGTAATAATTGGAAGCAATGGCGACATATAAAAATATCCTCCGGCAAGTATTAACAGGATTATAGCGATAATGACTCTGCGAATTTTCATAGTATTTAGGATTTAGTGGTTTGCAAAAACAAAGATATAATTTTTTGAGCAGCTAAAGGATTCGGTTTAAAAACAAAACCCCCGGATAAAACCGAGGGTTTGTACTTGTGATAATATCAATACTTGCTGAAAACTAAATAGTCACTATTTTTTTTAGAATAATATCCGCTGAAGAGCTTCCTATCATGATTTCAATATCGCCGTGCTCAAGTTGCCAATCGTAAGCATCTTCGTCCCAATAGCGCAAATTATTTACCGGTACGTTTAACGAAATTTCTTTTGTTTGTCCGGCTTCGAGCGATACTCGTTTAAAAGCTTTAAGCTCTTTGTATGGCCACTCAATACTTGCATTAATACGGTGAACATAAAGCTGCACAATTTCGTCGGCACCAACATTGCCTTTATTTGACAATTCAAATTTTACTGTAATGCTTTCGTTTTCTTGATAATTATTTTTGTTTGTGTTTATGTTTTTGTATTCAAATTGGGTGTACGATAATCCGTGTCCAAAAGGATACATTACCGGTTTGTTTTTTGTGTCGAACCAGCGATAGCCAACCAAAAGGTTTTCGGAATAAACCGATATGTCTTTGTTTGATGTATCGTCTTTTATTGTTTCGGAATCGTGTTCTTCGACTAATGATACAAAAATATCCTTATCGATAGGGCTGTCGTTTTGCGGATAATTTTCCATTGCATATGCAGGTGAATCTTCAAGCTTAACAGGTAATGTATAGGGGAGTTTCCCCGAAGGGCTAATATTACCGATTAATACATCGGCCAAGGCATTTCCACCTTCGGTTCCGTTAAACCACGAATACACCAAAGCTTTTGATTTTTTGTTTACAACGCGTAAATCAACCGGTGCTCCGGCAACTACAACAGTAATAATGTTTGGATTTACAGCAGCAATTGCACTTAAAAGCGAATCTTGTCCGTAGGGCAGTTCAATGGTTGTTCGGTCAATACCTTCCGATTCAACTTCCCGGTTGTTGCCGGCCATAAAAATAATTATATCGGCATCGATAGCAGCCTTAACTGCCTGGTTGAGCAATTTAGGGTTGGGGTCGGTATATGGTGATTTAAATTCGCCCCACACAAACCGGGGTTTAATGTATCCATCAACAAAAGTAATGTCGGCATTATTGCCAATCCGGTTTTTCAAACCTTCGAGCGGAGTAACCTCGTACAATGCTTTTACTCCTGCACCTACGCCACCCTTAGCCATAGTGCGATTTGCATTATCACCAATGACTAGTATTTTTTTATTTTTCTGAAGATTAATCGGGAGAAATGCATTTTCATTTTTGAGCAATACTATTGATTTTGCAGCAACATCGTAAGCAATTTTGGCTTGCTCGGGTTGCGATGTCATTTGAATATTTGCATTACTGTCGGGAATTGGCTCAATAGCAAAACGTACGCGCAAAATGTTTTTTACTTTTTTGTCAATAATTTCAATTGGAACAACACCGGTATTCACAGAGTCGAGTAGGGCTTGTCCAAAATATCTGCTGCCAGGCATTTCAACATCGAGTCCGTTCATTGCTGCGTCAACAGTGCTGTGTACTCCTCCCCAGTCTGATATAATCATTCCCTTAAAACCCCACTCATCGCGAAGGATTTTATTTTGGAGCAAGTCGTTTTCAGAACACCAGTATCCGTTTACTTTGTTGTAAGCAGCCATTACTCCGTAAGCGTCGGCTTCTTCAACAGCTGCCTGAAAAGGAGGCAGGTATATTTCGCGCATAACCCTTGGATTTACAATAACATTTACGCGTCCTCGGTTATTTTCCTGATTGTTTAAAGCATAATGTTTGAGGCATGCAGCTACGCCATTTTCCTGCATTCCTTTTGTGTAGCCAACTGCCAACCGGGCACTCAAAAACGGATCTTCGCTAAAATATTCGTAAGTACGTCCTCCTGTAGGTATTCGTTGTATGTTAATAGCCGGTCCCAATATCATGTCCTTGCCACGTAAACGGGCTTCGCGTGCCATGCCTGTACCAAATTTATATGCAAGTTCTTCGCTCCATGTTGTTGCTAATGCCGATCCGGTAGGAAAAAAGGTTGCCGAATCGTTTGCTATGCCTAAGGGTTTCCATGAGTGTGGTTCCATCTCTTCGCGTATACCAAAGGGGCCATCGGCATATTTCATGTCGGCAATGTCAAAACGTTCAACTCCTGCCGATGTAAACATGTGTTTACCATGCAACATTGCAATCTTTTCTTCAAGAGTCATTTGTGCTATTATCGAGTCAATTCTTTCGTCGTTTATAACGAGTTTTGACTTTGGTGTGTTATTGCTCTTTTGTTGGAGGTTACATGATAGCATAATTGCGCTTGTTAAAAGCACAAAAAAGATTCTTTTTACAAAATGTGTCGTCATTTTTAATTTATTCTTGTTATTAATTCTGTTTTTTGTTTTACAAGTGAAGAGTGTTTGTTCTTTTAATATTGTAAGAATAGTATTTTAATTGATTTTGTGCAAAAATATACATTTTTGTACGAAAATGTCTTTGTGTCATGTATTTAAAGCATGCTTAAATGTATCACAAAATAGTATTTAATGACATAAAATGGGGTGATTTTAGGTTTTTTATATAAATGTATTGATTGTTATATCTGCAGTTTTACAGTGATATACAACGAAAGGAATAATTGTACTTGTGTTTTTTTTATACGAGATGTATTGCATGCGAAATTTGAGGCAATACAATATCCAATTGAATAGAAACTATACAATCAAAAAAAAAAAAGAAAAAAGAGTTGATGAAATTAGCTTTCAAATATTAACACCTTTTCGATGAGGTCTCCTTGACGAATTTTATCAATAACATCAAGTCCTTCGTATACTTTACCAAAGCAAGTATGTTTTCTGTCGAGGTGTGCGGTATTTTCGCGATTATGACAAATAAAAAACTGAGAACCACCGGTGTCTCTGCCGGCATGTGCCATTGACAGAACACCCCGGTCGTGGTATTGGTTATCGCCGTTTAATTCGCATTTAATTGTATATCCCGGTCCTCCGGCACCTGTTCCGTCGGGGCATCCTCCTTGGATTACAAAATCAGGAATTACCCGATGAAAGGTCAGGCCATCGTAAAAACCATTTTCGGCAAGTTTTACAAAATTTGCAACCGTTGCCGGAGCATCGTTTTCGAAAAATTTTATTTTCATTACACCTTTGTCGGTGTGCATTTCGGCTGTAATCATAATTGTTTTTTTTTTTATTTCAAATGAACAAGCAGGTGGCTGTTTAGTTCATTAAAATAGTACAAATTGTCGAATGGAAATAAAAAAGAGGCCGAAGCAGCCTCTTATATTATAAACATTCACATGCAATTAATACTCGTCTTCATTGAAGAAAAAATCGTCCTTACTGGGATAGTCGGGCCAAATATCTTCAATGGATTCATAAATTTCACCTTCATCTTCAATTTCCTGAAGGTTTTCGATAACTTCTAATGGTGCACCTGAGCGTATTCCATAGTCGATAAGCTCGTCTTTAGAGGCTGGCCAGGGTGCATCTTCCAGTTTTGAGGCTAATTCTAATGTCCAATACATAGTATTCGTAATGATTAACAATAAATCGCTTTTTCAGTTTGCGAATATAGAAAATATTTTCATTTATAAAAGAAGTTGGATACGATCTTTTTTAAGCTTGCCATTTTGTTTCGCTATGTTGTTGTAAATGATTTATATAGCGAGATAAAACAAAGAGGTAGTCAGAAAGACGGTTGATGAAAATTAAAATATTTGCTTCAACAGTATTGGTTTTAGCCATTAAACTGATGCGTCTTTCTGCTCGCCTGCATACTGTTCGTGCAATATGGCAATGTGCTGCTTGCACAGTTCCTCCGGGAAGAATAAAATTATTCAGAGGTGGTAAAATCTGTTGCATTCGATCAATTTCAACTTCAATTTTTTTAATATCCTCTTCGTTACATCGGGGCAATTCGCTTATGTTCTTTTTTGATGTATCGGTTGCTAAATGCGAGCCGATAACAAAGAGTTTGTTTTGAATTGTGAGTAATGTGTTTTGTGCAGTCTGATCAATATTTTGGGTGTTTATTAGTCCAATCCATGAGTTAAGCTCGTCTACTGTTCCGTAGGCTTCGAGGCGTGTATCGTTTTTTTCGACACGTGTACCGCCAATTAATCCCGATGTGCCGTTGTCGCCTGTTTTTGTGTATATTTTAAATTCGTTATTCATAGCCTGTTTGTTTTATGATGAATGCAAAAATACTGTTTCTTTGTTCGATTAAATTATAAAGTGCAATTTTTTGTGGTTTTTGTTTATCAATAAACCGTCAGATTTTAAACACAAAACAATAAACTTGTTGTACGAGGCACTTAAATCAGCAACATAAATAATTCTTTAATCAAAACACAAATTAATAATGTTAGCGTATTCAGGATGTTTAACACGCTTTTGTTTATCGATTAACTGTATTATTGATTTTTGGCAATTTTAAATCGTTTGTCAATATTTCTTACTTTCTGAAAAATGAATATCTTTAGATGCCGGTAAAATGTTTGTTTAGCTTATAGTATTGTTTAAAACACATTTTGCTTTATTGTTTTATTAAGAGCTTTGTATGGAAAAAATTAAAGATGAAGCGCATTATCACTGGGCAATTGAAAATTGCAGTTTACTATTGCTTTATTTTTCGGGTAATATGTGCTCGGTATGTGCCAGCTTAAAACCTAAAATTGAAATGTTGGTTGAGCAGCAGTTTCCATCACTTACAGTATTCGAAATCGAATCGGAAAAATTTCCCGAAATAGCAGCTCGTTACAATGTTTTTTCGGTTCCGGTAATTGTATTTTTGGTCGATAAACATGAATATGTACGCGAAGCCCGAAATATAAGTATATCGGAACTTTCGCAAAAAATCGAAAAAATAATAAACCTGTATCAGGATTAAAAACATGAGGTGCTTTTGCAGTGGCGACAACATTTGACCTCTTACTTTTCGAAAAAAAAACTTTCCTTTGTATTACTAAACAATCAAAAGTTTCTATGGCTTTACAATACGATTTTGAGCTCAACTTTGATGTGCGCGATTACGAATGCGACCTGCAGGGAATTGTGAATAATTCGGTATATCAGAATTATTTAGAACACACACGTCATGAATTTATGAAAACAATTGGTCTTGATTTTGCCGATTTATTTCGGAAAGGTGTTATGGCTGTAGTTGCGCGTATTGAACTGGCGTATAAAACTCCACTCAAAAGTGGCGATCGCTTTGTATCGCGTTTGCGCGTTGAGCATCAGGGGTTAAAATATATATTTTATCAGGATATTTATCGAAAGGAAGACGATAAACTCTGTTTAAAAGGAGTTGTTACAACTACAAGTTTGGTAAATGGACGTTTGGCTGTATCGGCCGAAATTGAAAAAGCCCTTAAAATTGTTGTCGGCAAACGAAAAAAAATCGAATAATCACTAAAACAAATACCAGTTCCATGCCAAGTGTTTATATTATATCGGGATGTAATGGTGCAGGAAAAACAACTGCATCGTATACTGTGTTGCCCGAAATGTTGAAATGCAATGAGTTTGTGAATGTTGACGAAATAGCGAAGGGTTTATCGCCATTTAACCCCGATAAAGCAGCTATTGAAGCCGGACGATTAATGCTTGCTAAAATGGACAAACTTATTAGTCAAAAAGTCGATTTTGCTTTCGAAACAACTTTGTCGCCACGCAGCTATGTAAATATGGTTAAAAAAGCAAAAGAAGCAGGCTACCATGTTACTCTTTTATATTTTTGGATAAATTCAGTCGATTTGGCTATCGAACGTGTGAAAACACGGGTAATTGAAGGTGGTCACGATGTGTCGGTTCCTGTTATAAAACGACGCTACAGAGCAGGGCTTTTAAACCTTTTTGAGCTGTATATACCGGTATGCGATTATTGGTTAATTTTTGATAACTCACTTCCTAAAGCAGAGTTTGTTGCCGAAGGTTATGCACAAGATATTCGAAATATCAAAAATAATTCTATCTTTGCTTCCATAAAATTAAAATATCATGATTTTAGACAAAGAAAACAGGATTAAAGAAAAAGTAATTGAAGGTCTTGATTTGTCGTACAAAAGGCTTATTAAGAGTAAAAGAGAACGAAATCTTGAGTTAATTGTCTCCAAAAATGGTGAAGTTATTCGTCTAAATCCACACGAAGTGATTTGCGAATAAAACGTTCAAAAACGGAGAAAAAATTGTAAAAAAATCTTAAAAATAGTTAAAGACGACTCGCAGAAATGTGGGTCGTTTTTTTTGTTGAAATTCTTATTGATTAATGAGAAATTTTTATCGCCCTATCGATGTCTCGTTTGGCATCTTTATGTTTTAAGGTTTCGCGTTTGTCGAATGTTTTCTTTCCTTTAGCCAGAGCTATTTCAAGTTTGGCTAACCCGCGGTCGTTCATAAATAATCGTAATGGAACAATTGTAAGGCCGCTTTCTTTAATTTTTCGATCAAGTTTTCTCAATTCACGCTTTTGCAACAGCAGTTTTCGTTCACGTTTGCTCTCGTGGTTATTGAGCGATGCAAAAAAATATTCAGCTATGTGCATGTTTTTCACATACAACTCGCCTGCATAAAATTGACAGTACGAATCGACTAAACCGGCTTTTCCGGCACGAATCGATTTAATTTCGGTACCCTGAAGTTGTAAACCGGCTGTAAATGTTTCAATTATTTCGTATTCAAAAAATGCTTTTTTGTTTTTTATGTTGATTTTATTTTGAGGCTTAAGTCCCATTTTTATTTCTTTTTTTAATAAATAATTAGTGCGGTAAGTTTTTGCAAAAGAAACCAAATAAAAATATACAGCAAAAATATTGACGAAAGTAATATTGCTAAATACCTGATGTTTTTTTCAGGTTTTATCGAAAATATGCGGATTGGTGCATTAAATAATAAAAACAGAGAATATAAGGAGAAAATGTTTAACATGCCAAGTGATGGAAATAACCCGGTAAAAGCCGAAAGGAGAAACGTTGGAATAATTGCAAAAGCAACAACCCTGCGCGAGGTTTCAAATCCTGCCGGAATATTATGCCATCGCGATACTTCGTAAAAAATCATGGTTGAAGCTAAAAACACCATAAACAGGAGCAATACTCTGCGCGAGGCTTTAATCAGTACGTCGATAAATAAAATACCATAGGGTGAGTTAAATAGCATTTCGCCTGCAATAGTTGCCGTAAATACAATAACAAGCCAAATAATTAACGACCGGGTTATGGTTTTTGAATAACCGGCATCGTCAATATTCGAATTCTTCCATTGGTTTTTACCCGGTTTAAAAATGCGGGCAACATCATTCAAAATCGATTGTATCAGAGGTGTATTTTGCACAAGTATATTTTTATGTGTTTATTGTTTTTTTATGCTTCTGTTTAAACTACAAAAATACATTAGTTTTGTGAAGTTGAAACCCGAATTGGGTTAAGAAGTCTTTATCTTTTTTTTTTGCATGTGCACAAGTTAAATCGATTTTCGAAACATTTGTATACTTTTCGATTCAATATTTATGGGTAAAAAAAATAAATATAATTTAATAAGTATTTTGGGAGCAACAGCATCGGGAAAAACCTCGGTGGCTGCACTTTTGGCAACAAAAATTGATGGTGAAATTATTTCGGCCGACTCGCGACAAGTATATCGGGGGATGACTATTGGAACCGGAAAAGATATTGAAGATTACTGTGTGCAGGGAGTAAATGTTCCTTATCATTTGGTCGATATTGTTGATGCAGGTTATCAGTATAATGTTTTTGAATTTCAACGTGATTTTATTATAGTATTCGATAAAATTATCGAAAAAAATAAAATGCCAATTTTATGTGGAGGTAGTGGAATGTATCTCGAAGCTGTGTTAAAAGGATACAAGTTGATTAATGTTCCGGTAAACGATCAATTGCGGCAACAGCTTTTAGGTAAAAGCCTTAATGAGCTCAGCACAATATTGAAACAATACAAAGTTTTGCACAATAAAACCGATGTTGATACTGTAAAGCGTGCAATACGTGCAATCGAAATTGAAGAGTATTATGCTACTCATCCTCAAATTGATCAATATTTTCCCGATATACAGAGCTTGGTTTTTGGAATTGAATTCGAAAGGCAGACACGACGGCAACGAATAAGTCAACGCTTAAAAAACAGGCTCGATAATGGTTTGGTTGATGAAGTAAGGTATTTGCTTAATGCTGGTTTAACGCCCGATCAGCTTGTTTATTACGGGCTCGAGTACAAATATCTTACTCAATATATTATTGGGCAGATGAGTTACAACGAAATGTTTTCACAGCTCGAAACTGCAATACATCAGTTTAGCAAACGCCAAATGACATGGTTCAGGCGTATGGAAAAACAAGGAATTATAATTCACTGGATAGACGGACAAATTCCTGATGAACAGAAAGTTGAATTTATTAAGAAAAAAATGCAGAATCAATAAAGGGGTGTTGTGTTTAACTTACTTTTTTTCCCACTCAATATGTGTTCTGACCATGTCTTGTTTGTCGCTTATACGGATAATTGAATTACGATAAAGGTATTCGTCATCTTTTTGCATGGCCACCTGTAGTGTGTCGTCAGGAATAGCTTCTTTCAAAAAATTAATTTCGAAGTGAATAATTTTGTGCGCCAGCAAAAATTCAAAACCATACGCGTTGATTATTCTGTCGATATAACTTACGTTATTCATATGTTCATTCATGTCTGTTTCGGTAAATAGAACATTTGCAGGAGCAAATTTTATAGGATTTGCCAGTGCAGTGATTTTATCGGGAGCGTGTTCGAATAGCCATTGCTGATTTAGAGGAAAATCGCGCATATAATCATCGGCACGTACAAGGCGGCGGGTTTCGGTGTTTACTGTAAGCCAACTGCTTATTGCTTTAATAATTGATTCTCCGTTGTGGTTCAGTACATTAAAATGCCTTATTGCCATAAGTCCGTTTAATCCGTTCGACCATGTTTCGATGGTAATTTTATCCTGCCAGGCAGGAAATTCTGAAATTTGGATTTTCAATCTCGACAATACCCAGAACATATTGGCCTGTTGCAAAACTTCCCAGCCAACACCACATGCAACTGTGTGGTTTCCTGCTATTTCCTGGAAAAAACTGCATAACTTGGGAAGTGTTAGTTTTTGGTGTATATCAACATGATACGATCGGATAATAAACTCTTCGGAGTAAATTTTAGGTGCTTCAGGTCGGATTTTAAATGTGGTCATAATAAAAAAAATATGAAATAATATACTACAAAAATACCCATCACATTTTGAAAAGAGCATACTTATCGACATTTTTGTAAAAATATTTTAACATACGATGAGTATCATTATAAAAACACCGGAACAAATTGATGGTATACGCAAAAGCAGTAAACTGGCCGGTAACACACTAAAAATGATTGGGGAGTATATACACGAAGGAGTTACTACCGAATATCTCGACAAGTTAATTGAAGAATACATACGCGACAATGGAGCAATACCGGCAACACTGGGGTATCACGGATATCCTAAATCGTCGTGTATTTCGTTAAACGAAGTTGTATGCCACGGAATTCCATCGGCCGATACGATTTTGCGCGAAGGTGATATTTTCAATATCGATATCACCACCATTCTTAACGGATATTATGGCGACACCAGCAAAATGTTTTCAGTGGGAAACATTAGCCCCAAAGCACTCGATTTAATTGAAGTAACTAAACATTGTTTAAACCTTGGCATACAGCAGGTAAAACCCGGGGCACGTTTCGGAAATATTGGTTTTTCGATATCGCGATATGCACAGGCAAAGGGATATTCTGTAGTATACGAATTTTGCGGGCATGGTTGTGGTGTCGAGTTTCACGAAGAACCACAGGTTGAGCATGTTGGAAGAAGAAATACAGGGCCTGTTATGAAACCCGGCATGACTTTTACCATTGAGCCTATGATAAACGAAGGCCGGTCGAGAACCAGGGTCGATAAAAACGACGGTTGGACTGCTCGAACTATCGATGGAAAATTATCGGCTCAGTTTGAACATACTTTGCTGGTTACCGAAACCGGTGTTGAAGTTATGACCGATGTTGATAACGAATATTAATTGAATTATAATAGCCTTAGAGCCAATAATAACGGCTTAGACTTTCTAAACTTAATAATAAAATACAATGGAAAACTATTTTAAAACAGTTCCAACCAAAGAGGGTTTTTTTGGTGAATACGGAGGCAGTTTTATACCACCTGATTTACAAGTCGAAATGGATAAAATTACCGAGGCGTATTATACAATTAGTAAATCACACAAGTTTATTTCTGAATTGCGGAATATTCGTAAGCATTTTCAAGGACGACCAACACCGGTGTACTTTTGTGAACGTTTATCCGAAAAATATGGAAGCCGTATTTATTTAAAACGCGAAGACTTGAACCACTCGGGGGCTCATAAGCTGAATCACTGTATGGGAGAGGCTTTGCTTGCTAAATATATGGGCAAAAAACGATTGATTGCCGAAACTGGTGCCGGACAACATGGTGTGGCTTTGGCAACTGCTGCTGCTTATTTTGGCCTCGAATGCGAAATTCATATGGGCGAAGTTGATATTGTTAAAGAACATCCTAATGTGGTGCGCATGAAGATTTTAGGCGCCGAAGTAGTGCCGGTTTCTCACGGATTAAAAACATTGAAAGAAGCTGTCGATTCAGCTTTTGAATCGTATTTAAAAGATCCTGTAAATACTATTTATTGTATTGGCTCGGTTGTTGGGCCTCATCCTTTTCCAATGATGGTTCGTGATTTTCAGCGTGTAGTTGGTATCGAAGCCCGTGAACAGTTTTTCGAAATGACCGGAGAATTACCCGATAACGTGGTTGCATGTGTTGGTGGCGGAAGTAATGCTGCCGGAATGTTTTCGGCATTTTTAGACGATACTGAAGTAACACTATGGGGTGTTGAACCGGGTGGACGATCATACGATGTGGGTGAACATGCATGTACTATGAAACTTGGAAAACCGGGAATGATTCATGGTTTTAAATGCAAAGTTTTGCAAGATAAAGATGGTAATCCTGCTCCAGTTTACTCATGTGCCAGTGGACTCGATTATCCGGGAGTAGGCCCCGAACATTGCTTGTTTAGCGATAAAGGCAGAGTAAATTATACTGATGCAAACGATAAAGAAGTGATTGAAGCTTTTTATGAATTAAGCCGTCTCGAAGGTATCATTCCTGCATTAGAAAGTGCGCATGCTGTTGCTTTTGCAATGAAACATGCTAAAAATGCTCAGCGCGAATCAATCCTTATAAACCTTAGCGGACGCGGTGATAAAGATATTGACTATGTAGTTGATACTTTTGGTTTACCCGAATAATTTTTTTTTCATAATATCAGTAACAGGCATCAGAATGTATTTTGGTGCCTGTTTTTTTTGTCACATCGCCAACTTTTCCTGATTTCGACACTTTTTCAATGCGCCATTCTTAACCTTCAGATATTATACATAAATATATGGATTTAATGCAACTATTCTGGGTAGCGCAAGCCAAATTTCAGATGAATATTGATATTACAACAGTACGTTAGATTTTATACACGAGGCATAAGGCTTTATTTGTAATAAATTAAATATCAGTAATTTATATGATTAAATCAGCAAAATACAAACAGTTCATTGTTAGCGACTTAAAAAACAGTAACAAACTATTGGACATTAAATACCTTGCTTAAAATTATGCTCCGAAGGAGCAATATTTCAATAACCCTGTGGCGTAAGCCCACGGTAGATGAATGAAGGTTTGAACCAGCCCCGGTAGGGGGTGTACTAAAAGAAACTACAAAAACGGAGTTGTCGCCTAAATACTAGCTGACTAGTTTGCTTCACTCATTTTAAGTTACAAATAGTTTTTTACTTGGTAAAACCCCTACCGGGGCTGCATAAATTTGGGCATAACCACCACGGACTAACATCCGCACTTATTAAAATAATACCGCTTTGCGGCATGTTCAACTTATGAAGCTTTGTGGGTGGCGCATTGTCGAAGTCAGGTGTTTTTTTTGTCTTATCGCCAACTTTTGTATTGATAATTCGGGATCGAATATCTATTTTTAAGCTGAATTATAAAATTGAAGTTTATGGACAGATTAAAGAAATTATTATTTTATTGTGTTGCGGCATCATTCGTAATAATATCTGCATGTACAAATCCTGTAGAGTTGAACTATGAAGGCCCCGATAACAACAAAAGCAATTACGGGCCTCGTGCCAGGGTTTACGAAATACCACAAACCAACGGAACTGTATATTATGTGGCTCCAAATGCTCTAAATCTCGACGCTAAAGGGACTTCGCCTGATTCGCCAATAACTCTTGAGGCTGCAATAGCTAAAGCGGTTAGTGGCGATGTAATTATTCTACGTGGAGGCGAATACCGTACAGGAAATTTAACCTTTAACCAGGGGATTACTATTCAGCCATATGCCGACGAAAAACCGGTTTTAAAAGGAACTTATGTGGCAAACGACTGGAGTAAGCCTAAAAATAATTTGTGGTGTACTAACTGGGACTATTTGTTTCCCGGAACTCCCGAAAGTTGGTGGGTTAGGGAGCGAAACGAAAAATATACTCCTTTACACCGCTTCAATAACGATGGAGTTTTTATTGATGGCAAATATTTGCAGTCGGTGGGAAGCATTGATGATGTTACTCCCGAAACGTATTTTGTTGATTACACAAACAATAAAATATATATAGGAACCAATCCGGATGATAAATTGGTCGAAATTACTGCATTCAGAAAAGCAATAATGCGTACAACAGACGAGGTGCATGGGAAAAAATCGGATGGTATAGGCCCTGTAATTCGTGGTATTACAATTACGCAATACCCCGATACAATGGTGCACATTGATGGATTTTATCCTCAGGGAATATCCGACAGCCAAAAGCATGGTAACGACGTAGTTGGGACTGTTTTTGAAGATTGTACTTTTTCAAAATGTTTTCGGATTGGTGTTTTTGCTATTGGCGACAGTATGATAATGCGCCACTGTAAAATTGAAGACAGCAACACCGAAGGGCTTTATATTGTAGCTTCGGACGATGTGTTGCTTGAGCGAAATATATTTGCTCACAACAATATTGAACGGTGGACAGGTTTTTTTCCGGCTGCTGTAAAAATCTTTAATCAATCGCACAGAGTTGTTTGCCGCAACAATTTAGTAATCGATCATCCTGTTTCAAACGGTATTTGGTACGATGTAGGTAATGTTGACGGTGTATTTATAAACAACTGGATCGAAAATGTTGGCGATGTAAACAAAACACAACGTACCGATCAGGTTTGGCCAAGTAACAACGGGTTTTTCTTCGAAATATCAAAAGGTGCTTTGTGTGCCGGTAATGTGTTTTTGAATTGCGATCAGGGAATGCTCATTCTCAACAGTTGCGATGTGAAGGTTTACAACAACTCGTTTATTAACAGTACTGCATGTTTTGGCCGTAATTCGCGTGGCGACGATGCCGACCATTTTGGATGGCATATACGAACAGGCCCCGGAGTTGATGAGCGTAGCGGACATGCATTTGTAAATAATCTTATCTATATGGATGAGGATCAGAAAAAGCCTTTTTTAAATGTATGGCAACCTGCCGATATGTGTGATCGCTTAAATGAGCCTACATTAAGTGTGATGAACAACAATAGCTATGTTCGTATGGCCGACTCCGATGCATCGACGCTTATTTTGTGGACACCGGCACAAAACGATGAGTGTCAGAAAAACATTCAAAGTCCGGAGGAGTTAAATGCTTTATATTCTGATTTTGCGACCAAAAGTAACGTGTTTGAAAATATTGATTTCGAAGTTTTTGTTGATTATTCAAGCAACAATTTTGTTTTAAATCAGGAGTTTAAGGCAAAAACCGAAGCGGCGGAATTTCCTGCAAACATAATTGAAGCCTTGCGTTTGAATGAAAATGCCGATGCTTTTATTGGAGCATATTAACGTGTATTTATACAGCAAGTTAAACGAATAGTTTGCATGCAAAAAAAACCGAAGCAATAAGAATTTTTATTGCTTCGGTTTTTTATACACAGTCTTGCTGTTTTACTGATATTGTGTTTGGTTTATTTGTTGTAACCAAGTATTTTAAACATCTCTTCGGCCGATTGTTCGTTTCGGTATACATAATCAAAAAAGTTTCCTTTTTCATCGCGGTCAATAATAACATGTTTGGGCGATGGAATTAAACAATGTTTTATTCCGCCATATCCGCTAATGGCATCCTGGTATGCACCTGTATGAAAGAAACCAAGATAAAGAGGTTCTTTCTCTTTTTCGTCGTAGCCCGGAAGCAGCACTTCCTGGTTAAGGTCTTCGGAGTTGTAGTAATCTGAGTGGTCGCAACTAATACCGCCTATGTTAACACGCTTGTATTCGTTATCCCATTTATTAATTGGCAACAAAATAAACTTTTCGTGAATCGACCATGCATCGGGAATAGTATTCATTAAACTGTTATCAATAATATACCAGTTTTCGGTATCGTTTTGTTGTTTTTGCTCAAGTACCTTAAAAACAATTGCACCACTTTCACCAACAGTGTATTTGCCAAATTCGGTATAAATATCGGGCTCATGAACACCTTCGTTGTCGCATACATCTTTTATGTTTTTTACAATTTCGTCAATCATATACTCGTAGCTGTATTCAAAGCCCAAATGATTTCTGATTGGGAAACCGCCGCCCAAATTAAATTCAGTAAGAGTATCGCATTGTTTTTTTAATTCGACATAAAGTTTGAGAGCTTTTTGAAATTCGCCCCAGTAATACAGGCTGTCTTTTATGCCCGAATCGACGAAAAAATGAAGCATTTTAAGTTCAATAAACTCGTTGCCTTTTATGTGGTTGTTAAAAAAATCGAGCATTTCGTTACTGCGAATACCAAGTCTTGAGGTATAGTACGATGATTGTGGCTCTTCGTTAATTGCCATGCGTAAACCAATACGTACCATTGTTTTCTTTGCAATTTTTTTGATGCGCTCAAGTTCGTTGGTGCTGTCGAGTATGATTATTGAATTTTTAAAACCGTCTTCCTGCATTGCAATTATTTTTCGCAAATATTCGTCGGTTTTATATCCATTGTGTACTATAATACGGTTTTTGTCAATTTTGTTTTCATTAAAAAGCCTCATAATTAAATCAATATCGAACGACGATGAGGTTTCGAGATGTACATTGTTTTTTAAGGCTTCGCTTATCACATGATAAAAGTGATTGCACTTTGTGCAATAGCAGTAGTGATATTTACCCCGGTAATTGTATTTTTTCATCGATCGTTTAAAAAGGTTTCGGGCTTTTTTAATTTGATCACCAATTTTGGGCAAGTATATAAATCTGAAAGGAGTGCCATATTTATCAATAAGGTATTTCATCGAAATTCCTTGAAAAGTTAAATACCCATCTCTTAAATCAAAGCCTTCCTGTGGAAAATAGAAACTTTGCTCAATCAAATCGAAATACGAATTTTTCATTTACTTGTCACTTTTTATCTGTAATTATTAAAAAAATCAATTTGCAAATAAACCATTTTTTTTCAATTATATTCAACATACATTCAACAAATATGAAGTATAATGCAAAAACATATTTTGAAAAATCTGGAATAGGGTATTGATTTGAATTTTAGATGTATATGTTTATTTTGGGCTGAATAGTTGGAGGAAAATAAACAAAATTATTTGATAAGTTTTATCAGATTGTTTTCGATTGCAATTGTTTTTCGTTTGTATAATGATCCAATTGCCTGTTTAAACGCTTTTTTACTAATGCCCAATTCTTGTTTAATCAACTCGGGGTTACTTTTGTCGGAGAGGTGGAGTACTCCGTTGTTTGTTTTCAGTTTATCGATAATAATATTGGCAATAGGGTCAATGCGTTCGTATCCTTGTTTTTCGAGGCTCAGGTCGATTTTCCCGTCATCGCGTATGTTTTTCACATAACCTTGAGTGATTGTGCCGGTTTTGATGGGTTTAAATATTTCGTTGAAAAAAATTAAACCGCTATATCTGCCATTAATTATGGCATTATATCCAAGTTGAGTTTTGTTTGCAATAATTAAATCAACTTTATCGCCGGGTTGCAGTTCGTGTGTGCCGGTTTCAATATGCTTATTAATTTTCGATGTGGCTGCAATTCGTCCAGTTTTGGTATCGACATATACATATACAACATATTTTTCACCTTTTTGCATTTTTTCGGCTTGTTCTCTGAAAGGGACAAACAAGTTTTTGGGTAAGCCCCAGTCTAAAAAAGCACCAAATTTTGTTACATCAACCACTTCGAGAACTCCAAATTCACCAACCATTAGCAGAGGTTTTTCGGTAGTTGCATATAAGCGATCTTCGGAATCGAACGAAATAAATACCTCAATTTCGTCTTCTTCGTGCATGCTGTCGTTTACATAGCGTCTTGGAAGAAGAATCTCGCCATAGGGGCCGCCATCAAGATAGGCTCCTTGTTCAGTAAATTTTACAATTTCGAGGGTGCTGTTTTTTCCAATTCGTACCATGTATTGTTGTTTATATGTGGCTTGCAAAAATAATGAACTTATTGCATTAATGCAGAGTTTGCAAATTTTTATTTAAACTGATCAACTGAATTGATTGAATTTGATACATATTGTTCAATAAAATACTTGCGATATACAATAAAAAGTTGTTTGCGTTTATTTTTTAATTATTTTTAGCCTGTTTTTGTGATAATTTTAAATTATTTCGATGTTTTTTCTTTCATTTTTTATCGGAAAGGAAATTCAATATTAGGCTAAATCACAATTAATTGCAAAATGAAACAACTAAACCACTTGAAGGCAATTGTATTAACAGCAATTGGCTTCATTCTGATTTTTCCAGGTACTAAGGCATTTTCGCAAAATGACGATGATGCAGTAAATTTAAAATTTTACGGTTTTATTCGTAACGAGGCATACTTCGACACATACAAAGGTGTTGATGCAGCAATGGATCAGTTTTATTTGGTTCCCTTGTATACAGGTAAAGACGATAATGGAGAGCATTTTAATCAGCAAGGATCGGCGCATATTACTGCAATAGCAACACGCTTGGGTGCAAACATTACCGGACCCGAAATATTGGGAGCAAAACCTTTAGGGAATTTTGAGTTTGATTTTGCAGGAATAACAACAAAAGAGCCGGTTCTTATCAGAATTCGAAAAGCATATCTTAAGCTGCAATGGGAAAAATTAGCTTTGCTGGTTGGTCAAAACTGGCACCCGTTTTGGGGTGGGGCTTGTTTCCCTACTGTGGCCGGATTAAATACAGGAGCTCCCTTTCAACCATTTAATCGCTCACCACAAATCAATTTCGATTATACCATGAGCAATATTCAGTTATCGGCAACAATGCTTTACGAAAATCAATATGTGTCGAAAGGATTTTACTCTGTAACAAATTCAAACAATGCTACTTTGCCCAAACGTAATGCTGCTATACCCGAAATGGTATTTGGTGCTAAATATCAATCGGATAACCTTGTTGTAGGTGTTGCCGGACAATATAATGCAATACAGCCAATTGATAGCACAAGAGGAACACAGGGTGTGTATGTGAGTAAGCAATTGAACACTAGTGCTGCTGCAATGGCTTATGTACAATATAAAACACCAAAATTGAAAATACTTGCAAAAAGCATTTATGGGCAAAATCTGGCGCATTTATCAATGCTTGGTGGCTATGGAGTACACAGTGTTGACAAAGCTACAGGAGCGCGTACATATACAAATTATACCCACTACACTGCAATGTTAAACATTGTTTACGGTAAAACCCATCAGGTGGGGATGTTTGCTGCTACGGGCAAAAATCTTGGAACGACTACTTCGATAGTAAGTAAAGAGTTAACTGCAGGAACACTTACCGGTATACAGGATTTGTATCGTGTGTCGTTACACTATGCATATAATGTAAAAAATTTCCGTTTTGTGGGTGAGTGGGAGCATACTGCTGCTGCTTATGGAACAGGCGATATTAATGTTAGCAATGGTTTGTACAATACTGCAGAACAAGTTGCCAACAATCGGTTAATTTTTGTAATGATGTATATGTTTTAATGCAAAAAAATCATAATCACGATTATTCAATAAAATCAATACAATTATTTTAAAATGGAACGAATTTTTTGGGAAGAGGAGTTAGAGACATTATCACGCGAGAAACTAAACAAGCTTCAGGCCGATCGGTTAAAGTCAACGATTAAAAGTGCATCACAATCGCCTTATTATTCGAAAATATTTTCGGAAAAAGGAATTAATGCAGATACAATTAAAAACATTGAAGATATACGAAAGCTTCCATTTACTACAAAACAAGATTTACGCGATAATTTTCCATACGGTTTATTGTCGGCCAATAAAAAAGATGTTATTCGATTGCACAGTTCTTCGGGAACAACCGGAAACCCGACTGTAATTTTTCATACTAAGCACGATATCGATTCGTGGGCGAATTTAATGGCACGTTCGCTGTTTACCGCCGGAGTTCGCGATACCGATGTTTTCCAGAATATATGTGGCTACGGATTGTTTACCGGTGGTTTAGGTTTTCAGTACGGCATTGAGCGTTTAGGTTGTTTGTCAATTCCGGCAGGCGCTGGCAACAGTCTCAGGCAAATTAAGCTGATGCAGGATTACGAAACTACTGTAGCGCATGCTATTCCAAGCTATTTAGGCCGTTTGTACGATGTGTTTGTCGATCAGGGGATTGACCCTAAGCGTGATACAAAACTCCATACTTTGGTAATTGGTGCCGAACCCCATACCGATGCTCAACGTAAACGTATTGAAAATATGTTTGGTGTAAAAGCATACAATTCGTTTGGTTTATCTGAAATGAATGGCCCGGGTGTTGCTTTTGAGTGCAGTTTTCAGAATGGAATGCACATTTGGGAAGATGCATATATTGTTGAAATAGTAAACCCCGATACACTGGAACCTGTTCCCGATGGAGAAATCGGAGAGCTTGTAATGACAACCCTCGATAGGCATGCAATGCCGATTATACGTTACCGCACACGCGATTTAACTCGCATTATTCCGGGTACTTGTCCCTGTGGCCGTACACATAAGCGCCTTGACCGTATAACCGGTCGTTCGGACGATATGTTTATTATTAAAGGATGCAATGTTTTTCCAATGCAGATTGAAGGCATTTTGATGAAAACTCCTGAAGTTTCGGCTGAATATCGCATTGTGCTCGATACAATTAACGATGTTGACGAAATGATTGTGGAGGTTGAATTGAATAAAGACTGGTCGGCTGATTTTTGGAAAGAATATGAAGCAATTGCCCGCAAACTGGTTCATCAAATTCGCGACGAAGTGTTGGCAAAACCCGTTGTAAAACTTGTTGAACCCGGATCGATACCAAAAACCGAAGGGAAAGCAGTACGTGTAGTCGATAAACGAAAAGCAGTGAACGAAACTTCTTGTGTATAAAACATTTATGAACTATAACATATATTACTAACCAAAAATCGAAAATCATGTTTGGAATATCAGATCCCGGAATTTATTTGGCTTATTTGCTGGTTTTTTTGTGTACCGCTTTTGCAGTAATCTATGGAATTATTAATTGGAACAAAGGTGGCGAAATCGATAAAAAAGAATTAGAAAAAGATATTCAATGGGAGAAAAAAGAAAAATCGATAAAGAAAAAACTTACCGATTAATTTCTATGTGTATTATTTTCAATGATTTATAAATAATAAAACCATCAAAAATGAATTCATTCGTATTAGGACTCATTGTTCTTGTATATCTGTTGTCGTTAACATATTTGGGCTTCAGAGGGTATCGGAAAACTAAAACAGCCAGTGATTATTTATTGGCCGGTCGCAATATTCATCCGTTTGTTATGGCGGTATCGTATGGTGCAACGTTTATATCATCCTCGGCAATTGTTGGTTTTGGCGGAGTATCAGCAAATTTTGGGATGGGCCTTATATGGCTTACCTTTTTGAACATGGCATTAGGAGTTGTGGTTGCTTTTATATTTTTTGGCCGCAAAACCCGTAAGATAGGGCATGCTCTTAATGCACACACATTCCCCGAATTTTTAGGAAAACGCTTTAATAGTAAAGCAATACAAGTATTTGCAGGGGCTGTTATATTTTTGGCAATGCCATTGTATGCTGCTGTAGTTTTAAAGGGTGGTGCTGTTTTTATTGAGGAAATTTTTGAAATTGACTACAATGTTGCACTCTTTGTTTTTACATTGATTATTGCAGCGTATGTAATAGCCGGTGGCTTACGTGGAGTAATGTATACCGATGCTCTGCAGGGGACAATTATGTTTGTAAGTATGTTTTTCCTTTTTATATGGACCTATAAAGTTATTGGGATGGGCTTTAGCGAAGCAAACCATCATTTAAGTGACATGTTGCACATGGTTCCCGACAAGCTTAAAAGCATGGGGCATCGTGGCTGGACTGCTATGCCCGAATTTGGTTCGTCGTGGTGGTATGTGTTGGTAACATCGTTGGTTATGGGTGTTGGTATAGGTGTGTTGGCTCAACCTCAGTTGGTTGTGCGTTTTATGACAGTAAAAAGTACTCGTGAGCTTAATCGGGCAGTTCTTATAGGATGTATATTTATAATTGCTACCACAGGAATTGTATTTACAGTTGGAGCAGTATCAAATATTTTCTTTTATCAAACCGAAGGCGATATTGCAATTAATGTGGTAAAAGATATGGATAAAATTATTCCATATTATGTAAAAGCAGCAATGCCACCATGGTTTTCGGCTGTGTTTATGCTTACGATTTTATCGGCAAGTATGTCAACACTCAGTTCGCAGTTTCATGCTATGGGTACATCAATTGGCCGCGATATTATAGGTTCGTTTTCGATAAAACGTATCGAGTCGAAACAAGTAGCACGCTGGGGAGTTGCTTTTTCAATTATTATTAGCTACATCATTTGTTATACACTGAGCATAGGAGTAATTGCACGAGGTACTGCAATTTTCTTTGGTATTTGTGCTGCTACTTTTTTGCCTGCATATTTTTGTTCATTATACTGGAAACGAACAAGCAAAAAAGCTGCTTTGTGGAGCATGGTTGGTGGTTTTTCGGCAAGTCTTTTTGCTTTGGTTTTTCTTCATAAATCAGAATCATCGGTTATTGGTATAGCAAAACTTATTACGGGTAACGATATGCTTGTAACAAAAATGCCTTGGCCTGTTCTCGATCCAATGGTTATTGCATTGCCCATATCAATTCTAATTATTGTGGTAGTTACTTTGTTTACTAAACCGGCTGCCAATAACATCAATAAAGCATAAATATAATGGATACGTTTACTTTAGGTTTAATTGTATTAGTGTATTTACTGATTCTTTCGTACTTAGGGTTTAAAGGTTTTAAACAAACTAAATCCGAAAGTGATTATTTGCTTGCCGGCAGCAATATTCATCCCTTTATAATGGCTGTTTCGTACGGTGCTACTTTTGTTTCGTCGTCGGCAATTATTGGCTTTGGCGGAATGGCAGCAAATTTTGGAATGGGGCTGATATGGCTTACATTTTTAAATATGTTTTTGGGGGTAGTTATTGCTTTTGTTTTTTTTGGACGAAAAACCCGCCAAATTGGGAAAAAACTTAATGCCCATACTTTTCCGGAGTTTATGGGGCGATATTATAAAAGCAAATCGATACAGGTATTTTCGGGATTTGTGATTTTTCTTGCCATGCCTTTATATGCAGCAGTTGTACTTAAAGGTGGTGCTGTATTTATTGAACAAATATTTCAGATTGATTATGATATAGCATTGTTGCTGTTTACCCTGGTAGTGGCTGCGTATGTAATTGCCGGAGGTTTAAAAGGAGTAATGTATACCGATGCTTTACAGGGAGTTATTATGTTTGCCAGTATGTTTTTCCTTTTAATTTATACGTATAAAGTAATTGGAATGGGCTTTGGTGAAGCAAACCGTACTTTAACCGAAATGGCTCACCTGGTTCCCGAAAAACTTCAGTCGATGGGGCATCGTGGTTGGACGGCTATGCCCGAAATGGGATCGACCTGGTGGTATATATTAATTACATCACTTATTATGGGGGTTGGTATTGGTGTATTGGCTCAGCCACAGTTGGTTGTGCGGTTTATGACTGTTAAAAGCGATCGTGAATTGAACCGCGCTGTGTTAATTGGTACAGTTTTTATTTTTGTGGTAACCGGCATAATTTATACCGTAGGGGCAACATCCAATATTTTTTATATGCAAACCGAAGGTAAAATTGCGGTACAGGTAATAAAGGATATCGATAAAATTATACCTCATTATATAACACAATCGATGCCGCTCTGGTTTTCGGCAGTGTTTATGCTTGCAATAATTTCGGCAAGTATGTCAACGCTCAGTTCGCAGTTTCATGCTATGGGTTCGTCAATTGGCCGCGATGTGGTAAGTACACTTTCGACACGAAAAGTTAAATCGAAAAACATTTCGCGCTGGGGTGTGGCTTTTTCAATTGTTGTGAGCTATATTATTTGCTATACTTTAAGTATGGGGGTTATTGCAAGGGGTACAGCTATCTTTTTTGGTATTTGTGCAGCTACATTCCTCCCTGCATATTTTTGTAGTTTATATTGGAAAAAAACAACTAAGAAGGCTGCGTTTTTAAGTATGATTTCAGGATTTGTAACAAGTTTGTTTGTATTGACTTTTATGCACAAAACCGAATCGTCGGTAATTGGTCTCTCAAAGCTTTTGTTTGGTTCCGATGTAATTGTTTCAAAAATGCCCTGGCCTGTAGTCGATCCAATTATGTTTGCTTTACCTGTATCATTTTTGGTTATTGTTCTTGTGTCGTTAACCGATAAGTCTTCATTAAAAACAGTTCTTAATGACTGATTTTTATATTCTAACTGGCTTAATTTACTTTTTAAGCCTACTTTTTTGTAAAATTAATTTATATTTTATTATTCTGATTATCAGTTATTAGGAGGAGTTTTTGCAAAAAAAATATAAAAAAAGGTAGGGTGAATTTATAATCGTTTGTAGTATATTCAAATAATCAAATGAATCATGTTCAGGCATCCAAATTCGAAACATAGCAACGAACCGACAAACGATTTTACCCTTCAGAATAAAATCGATCAATCAATTCGGTACTTTAAGGTTCCGGCCATGAAGGACAAGGAGGATGTTCTGAACACTTTGCTTGATAAAATATCTACTGAGCAAACTACCATTTATACAATTTCAAACAAAAAAACCCGAACACTTTATTATTCGCTGGCATCGGTTGCGGCTGTTGGCCTTGTTCTTATAATGCTTTACTTTTCGTTTGCTTTCGAAACATTTACAGGTGTGCAAAATCAGGCAAATGTTTTTTATTTACCCGATAACTCAAGGGTAATTCTTACCGAAGGTACTGAGTTAAAGTATTCAAAACTGTATTTTAATCGTAAGGTAAAACTCAGAGGCCAGGCGTATTTCGAAGTTGTAAGTGGCGAGGGCTTTGAGGTTGATGCCGGCAATGGCAATGTGTATGTAATTGGTACGCGCTTTAGTGTTAATGATTTTGAGAAAAATTTTAATGTAAAATGCTACGAAGGCATTGTTGGTGTTGACTATGCCAGACAAAAAATAAAAATACAAAAAGGAACAAAATTTATTGCAAACAACAAATCGTTTGATGTTGTTAAAAATCTCTCAGAAGCATATCCTTCATTTGCTATTTTTAACTATCGTTGCGAAAACCAGGAATTGCCTAAAATTTGGCCCGAAATCGAAAGCTTCTTTGGTGTTAAAGTTGTTGATAAGGTAGTGGGCGATAAATCGTTTACCGGAGCAATTTCTACCGGAGATGTTCGTGAAGTGCTCGATATTCTTGCAACATCGATGAACTTGCAAATTACTTATGTTTCAAACAATGAAGTAATTATTGAATCGAAAGATATTTAAATCTTTTCTCAACTATCAATTTTTTTCTTTCAACTTATTTTTTCTTAAGGTGTTTCTCCGCTATTTACATGTAATTTTTGATTTTATTTCGAAAACATTGTGTGCGGTGATGAAACATGTAGCGCATTGCAAAGATTAATGCAATAATTGAAAATGAAATTTCGCCGGATTGTGGCCATACTTGTATTATAAATCCCAGACTTGTTATTATGCCAAAAGCAGTCCAAACTAAATATTTTCTATTGTTTGAGTTTTTACTAAAAAGCGAAATCAAATAAAGGCTTTGTGCCGGAACAAGCCATAAAATGTTTAAGTTACAATTTGTAGCTATATGATCGGTTCCTAACCACATAAATAACAAAAATAATCCTGCAATAATACTTATCGAATTTAAGATAATGTCGAATATACGGAAATATGATTTTCGGCTAATTTCAATATAAGTCAACAAGGCAATCAACAGAAAAATAATACTAAAAATAAGAATGGGGTCGGTAAGTACGTTGTAAGAAAAAACAAGACGAGATTTAATATAGCGTTTTTCTTTTGCAACCAGCTGCCGGGTAGTATCATCTGTAATTATTAGTGCTTGTGCAAATTCATTTTGCATATGCTCTGGTAAATACATAAAATCAAACCGACTGGCTTTTTTATCGGACGTAAGCCCTAATATTAAATTGATTCCAAATTTTGTCCAGGGAGTGTGTTTAAGATATGGAAACAAAAGTTGTCGAAAACTTTTTTGAGTTTTTGTTTTGTCGAAAGTAATTTCACCTTCGCTAGCATCAACTACAATATCGCGAATTCGGGTTGCGCAGTTGTCATAAAAAAAATCGTATTTATAAAAGCGGTTTTCGGGTTTTGCATTCTCTTCAAGTAAGGCAAAGAGCCTTTGTTTTTCGTTTTTGTTTAAATTGAGTTCTTGTCCGCTAACTCCAATTTTTCGGTATTGATACTCGTACAAAAAATTATTAATGTTGGTTACCGAGAGCATATAGTTTAATTTTCCACGGATAAACTTTGTGTAAAAATTAGGTGTGTTAAAATCAAACGTTCCGTAATTATATAAGCGATCAATTCCATTTTGAGGGTCGCTAATCCACAGAGCACTGTGTCCGAAACCGGCATACAGTTCGCTGCCGGGTTCACAGGTAAACATTATTGCTTTTGACTGTTCCGATAATTGTGGTACTTGTGGTAATTGTGCTTTGCCGCTAACCGAAAAGAAGATTATAAAAATGAGGCTGTATATTGCTTTATGCATTTTTTTATTTTTATGTTTTGTTATGCGAATATAAGCGCATTTTTGAAAGTAAAAAAATGAGATTTCTTTTTGTTAATGATACATTTGTTGTTAAATGAATACATCATTCACTATACAAATAGGTGCTTTGTTGCAGCTTGTGTTTGCTATGCAAATATTTGCATCGGAACCGGCCGATACGCTTAATATACCACAAGGCATAAACAAGCCAATGCTTACAGCTGCAATTGCAACCGAAGCAGGAATTTATGCCGGAGGAATTTCGTATTTGAGTTTTGTGTGGTATAAAGATCATGAGCGGGTCCCCTTTCATTTTTATAACGACAATGCAGGGTATTTGCAAATGGATAAGTTAGGGCACTCGTATGCAGCGTATTTCGAAAGTTATGTGTGTTACCATTGGTTGCGTAGAGCAGGAGTACCAAAAAACAAGGCACTATTGTATGGAGGAACAATGGGATTGATATTACAAACACCAATTGAAATATTTGACGGCATGTACGAAGGCTGGGGCTTTTCGTGGGGCGATATGGCTGCCAATGCCGCAGGTTCAGCATTGCTGATAGGGCAGGAGCTGCTTTTTAATGAGCAGGTATTTCGACATAAATTCAGTTTTTCGAAATCGGAATATTTTGAACAGGCTAACGGATATTTAGGGAATTCGGTATTCGAAAGTTTTTTTTACGATTACAACAGCCATACTCATTGGTTATCGGTAAATGCGAACCGGCTTTTCTTATACGATAAACTTCCCCCGTGGATTAATATTTCAGTTGGTTATAGTGCCGGTGGTATGTTTGGCGAATTTGAAAACAGGCAGTACTACCGTGGTGCCCGTTTGCCCAATGTTGACCGCACACGCCAGTTTTTACTTTCGCTTGATATCGATTGGGAGAAAATACCAACTGACTCCCGTTTCTTAAAAGGGCTTTTTAAGGGGCTTAATTTTATAAAACTTCCTTTTCCTGCTATCGAAATCAATTCGCAGAAAAAAATTAAAGGGTACTGGCTGTATTTTTAGCACAAGTACCCTTTTTTGAAATTTTTATTTCTTAAAAACCGTTCCTTTTTCGTGCACATTTGTAACAGCTCTGCCCGATGGATCGGCATTGTTTTGAAATGCTTCGTCCCAAGCCAAAGCATCGGCGGTGCTGCAGGCAATTGATTTTACCGAGGGCACACAGGCTGCCGCCTGATCGCTCGGGAAAAACTCTTCGTAGATTGTCCGGTAATGGAATTCTTCTTTCGAAAGCGGCGTGTTTATCGGAAAACGGTATTTTGCATTTGCCATCATTTCATCGCTTACTTTATCTTCGGCAATTTGTTTCAAAGTGTCAATCCACCCGTAGCCTACACCATCTGAGAATTGTTCTTTTTGTCGCCAGGCTACACTGTTGGGCAAAATATCCTCAAAAGCCTTTCGCAAAATCCATTTTTCCATTTTACCTTCACAGGCCATTTTATCTTTAGGATTGAGGCGCATGGCTACATCGATAAACTCTTTGTCAAGAAAAGGCACACGTCCTTCGACTCCCCATGCGGCCAACGATTTATTGGCCCGAAGACAATCGTACAAATTTAGTTTGCTTACTTTTCGCAAAGTTTCTTTATGAAATTCTTCGGGGTTTGGGGCTTTATGGAAATACAGGTAGCCACCAAAAATTTCGTCGGCACCTTCGCCTGTAAGTACCATTTTTATCCCCATCGATTTAATTACTCTCGAAATCATATACATTGGTGTTGAAGCCCTTATTGTAGTAACATCGTATGTTTCGACATGGTAAATAACATCACGTATAGCATCAATACCTTCTTGTATTGTGTAATGAATTTCGTGATGAACCGTTCCTATATGATCGGCAACTTTACGTGCAGCAGCCAGGTCGGGCGACCCATCGAGCCCTATAACAAACGAGTGCAACTGAGGCCACCATGCATCTTGCTGATCTTCTTCTTCGATGCGTTTTGCTGCAAATTTTTTTGCCAGAGCCGATGTAATCGATGAGTCGAGACCACCTGATAAAAGAACGCCATAAGGTACATCAGACATTAACTGACGGTGTACTGCGTTTTCAAGAGCTGTTTTGAGTTCATCAATGCTGCTTGTATTGTTTTTTACGTTTTTGTAATCCATCCAATCGCGTGTGTACCAGCGTTTAATTTCGCCATCTTTGCTGTACAAATAACTTGCAGGAGGAAACTCTTCAATTTTTGTACAAACACCTTCGAGAGCTTTTAGTTCGGATGCGACATAAAAATTGCCGTGTTTATCCCAGCCCATATAAAGAGGTATTATGCCTATATGATCGCGCCCAATGAGGTAAGTATCATCATCTTCGTCGTACAAACAAAAAGCAAAAATACCGTTCATGTCATCAAGAAACTTTTCTTTTTTTTCCTGATACAGGGCAAGTATTACTTCACAATCGGATTTGGTTTGATATTCGTACACATCCTGTGTTTGTTCGCGCAGTGCTTTTTGGTTGTATATTTCGCCATTAACTCCCAATATTAATTTTTTATTTTTGCTGTAAAGGGGTTGTCCTCCCGAAGCCGGATCGACAATTGATAATCGCTCGTGGGCAATAATGGCTTTTTTGCCACAATAAATACCTGACCAGTCGGGGCCGCGATGACGAATTTTTTTTGATTGCTTTAATACTTGCTGTCGAAGGCTGCTTGCTTCTACTTTTAAGTCGAATACTCCTACAATTCCGCACATAATTCTATTTTTTTTATTTATTTCTGTCGTTTTTATAAAAATATACTGCAATTATAAGCATAAAGACATATAAAACGCAAATAAAACGACATATAATTTAATAAAACATGTGTTTGTTAACTAATTTCTATAAAATGTGTTGTTTGTAGAGTAAATAGATAAAATATGTGGCAAAAAAAACCGGTATTAAAAAAATACCGGCTAATTATTTTGTTTTTGAAAAAAGCTAAACCATTTTTTCAATATTCCATACAAAAGCACGTATACCAATTTCGGTATTTGTGGCGTTAAGTTTTTGTATTTTTTCGAGCAAAACATCTACCATTGCATCATCAACAACAGTTAGAATCGCGCTGTTCATTTCGGGCCAGGTATGTGTTCCCATGCGAGGTTCTCCGGTTTCGGAGCCACGTCCATGCACATCTTCCCATTGTGTGTATCCATTAATTTCAAGCTTATCGAACATGTATTCAACACGTTCGGTAAATGCCTGGTTATATGCTATAAATACGGTTTTCATATTTTAAAATTATTAAGTTGTTATGATTATACATTAAGTATAAAAAGCAAAGAGCTACTCGTTAAAAGACCTTAATCCATAAATTTAAATCGTTTACGAACAGCTTGAGTACGATCTCTTTCGCCATGTTTTGCGATAATTGCATATACTACGGGTACTAAAATCATTGTAACAACTGTTGAAACCAACAATCCTCCAATAACCGAAATTCCCATAGGGCTCCATATTTCGGAACCTTCGCCTTTGCTAAGAGCCATTGGCATCATACCAAGCATAGTTGTAAAAGCGGTCATAAGTACAGGGCGTAACCTCGATTTACCCGAAACAATAATAGCTTCGTTGAGTTCCATTCCACGGTCGCGCATCAGGTTTATATAATCAACCAGTACAATACCATTTTTAACTACAATACCAACAAGCAGTACTGCTCCTAAAGCTGCAATAATGCTAAGGTTTGTTCCGGTAAGCAACAAAGTAAAAATAATACCAGGTACAATAAAAAGTATCGAAACCATAATAATAACTGGCATTTTGAACGATTCAAACTGGCTGGCCATCACAATAAATACTAAAACGATAGAGAGTAATGCCAAAAGTGCGAGGTCGGTAAACGATTCGGCCATATCTTCGTAAGCACCACCAATTTCAACAGACATGCCTTGCGGAATAGATGTATCGTCAACAACAGCCTGGATTTCTTTGGCAAGATCGCCCAGCGAAATTTTATACGGAATAGCCGATACTGTTACTACACGTTGTTTTCTGGTGCGTTCGATATTCGGAGGAGTAAGAGTTTCGCTAACGGTTCCTAGTTCTTTTAAACGAATAGTGCTGCCGGTTGCAGGCGATACAATTAAAATATTCTCAACATCGGTAATTGAGTTTCGTGCATCTTCGTTATACCGAACTACTACGTTATATTCATCGCCAAATTGGCGGAAACGAGTTGCAATCATTCCCGAAACCCGGTTCCGAACAGCATTCGAAACTATTGCAGTTGATAGCCCGTGTTCGGCTAATTTTTCGCGATCGAAATTGATGGTTAGTTCGGGCTTAAAGTTTTCGCGGCTAATTTGTACTTCTCGCGCACCATTAATTTTTTCAATTCTTTCCTGCAAATCTTTGGCATACATTGTTGTTGCATCTAAATCGAAGCCAAAAATTTGTATGTCGACAGTTGAGCCTCCCATTCCGCCCATCATTCCGTCATCGGTTGTAACCGAATAATTTACTACTTCGGGGATTGATGAGAGTTTATCACGCATTTTTTCGGCAATTTCCCATACCGAACGATTCCGTTCTTCGGGTTTTATAAGTTTAATGCTGAAGTTTATAATATTTGAACCTGATGATTGAAACAATGAATTCATTCCTCCGCGATCGTCTGATCCGGTTGTTGCAGCAAACAGTTCGTTTTCGGGAATTTGTTCGGTAACATAATCTTCGATCATTTTGGTTACTTTTAACGACTCTTCGAAGCGAGTACCTGTTTGCAATTCAATATTTACCGACAATGAACTGCCATCGCTCTCGGGAATAAATTCGGTTCCGATATTTCCGATAAAAAAGAACGAACTTACAAAAACTGCCAGCGATGCTATTAAAACGAGCAATTTGTGTTTTAATGCCCATTTTACCGAATTTCCGTAAAACGAATCAACTTTATTGAGAATTGGCAATACGGTTTTATCGTGACTATACCAACGTTTCTTTTTGTCAGCAGAACGAAGCCGGAGCAATTGAGACGACAACATTGGGGTGAGCGAAATTGCTGCAAGAGTTGATGTTACAACGGTAATTGTAACAACCCATCCTAATTGTTTGAACAAAACACCGGTCATGCCACCAACAAGTGTAAGCGGGAAGAATACAGCAACCACGGTAAGCGTGGTAACAATTACAGCCAGCCAAACTTCGTTTGTTGCATAAATTGCTGCCTCGCGCGGACTGCTGCCTCGTTCAATATGTTTTGTGATATTTTCGAGTACAACAATTGCATCGTCAACCACCATACCAATGGCAATTGATAATGACGACAACGATATGATGTTAATTGAGTTGCCGGTTGCATATAAGTATATAAATGCAACAATAAGTGCAATTGGAATTGTAAGCACAATAATAAATGTAGCCCTCCATCGGCCCAGGAAGAATAAAACAACCAGGGTAACAAAAATTAGTGCATACATGAGTGTTGTTGTGAGGTTTTTAATCGATCCGCTTATGAAATCCGAAGAGTCCATAATTGTTTCAATTTGAATATCAGCCGGAAGAGTTTTTTTAATCTCTTTAAGGCGTTTATTCACATCACGGGCAACACGTACAGTATTTGCTCCGGCTTGTTTTTGAACAAACATGCGAGCACCAACTTCGCGGTTAATGCGTTCTTCAACATCCATATCGCGTGGTCCGTCAATAAGCTCTGCAACATCTTTTAAATAAATGGGGCTTCCGTTGTAGTTTCCAACTACAATATTAAGCATATCGCGGCTTTCGGTAAATTCGCCTTTAATACGCAAGGGGTAGGCGAGTTGTCCCATTTTAACTGTACCCGATGGCATATTGAGGTTTTCGGTAGCCAAAACGTTTCCTACTTGTTCAAGAGTAAGGTTGTATGCTTCGATACGAACAGGGTCAATTTCGACCAATATTTCGCGTTCGTATGCACCCGAAAGTCCGATGCTACCAATTCCGTTGATATTGTTTAAGGGGTTAATTACTTTTTCTTCGATAATGCTTTCGAGCCCTTCGAGGCTTTCGTCGGCCGTTACTGCAAAAAACAGAATCGGCATCATGCTTGTATTGAACTTAAAAATTGTTGGCGACTCTGCGTCGTCGGGCAGATAGCCTTCAACAAACGATAAGGCATCGCGTATATCGTTTGCGGCTTCGTTTAGATCGGTTTCCCATTCAAACTCAATAAAAATAAGCGAAACATTGTCGCGCGATACCGAGTTTATTTCTTTAAGGTCACTAACGCTCGAAAGCGCATCTTCAACCGGTTTTGTAATGTTGGTTTCGATGTCGGCAGCACTGGCTCCATTATATTGTGTAAATACAGTAATAAACGGAGCTTCAATTTCAGGAAACAAGTCAATCGGTAATTTTACCAGCGAGTAAATTCCAAACACCATTAAAGCCACAAACAGCAGCATTGTGGTGATGGGTTTTTTTACTGAACTTTTATATATACTCATGATATTATTATCTTGTGTGTTTAGTGTGTAATTTTCACTTTATTGTTATCCATTAAAACTGCCTGTCCTGCAACAATTAACTGGTCACCTTCAACTATTTTCTCACAAATAATTTCAATCGAATCGTCAAAGCGTTGGCCAATTTCAACATTGTAACGTTTAGCCCGTCCATCTTTGTGGATAAAAACATACCGGTTGTTTGTTCCTTCTTGCTGAATTACAGCAATAGCGGGAGCAACAAGAGCCTGGGTTTCGTCGAGTTTAATTTTAACCCGGCTAAACATTCCCGGACGTAAAATGTGTTCGCTGTTTTTAATTTTTATTTCGGCTTTAAACGAGCGGGTAAGCGGATCGATTGTCGGGTGGATATTTGTTATTTCGCCATCGAATGTTTTATCGGGCACTGCATCGGCATTAACCTTAACCTTGGTGCCTGTGGTGAGTGAACTGTAGTAGTTTTCCGAAATGTTAATTGTAGCTTTAAGTGTATTGGTTTGTTGCAACACAACTATAGCTGCTTTTCCAATTTGTGTGTTAGGAGCTCCTGAGTACACTTCGCCGTTTTCGAAATATTTGGCGGTAATTGTACCACTAAAAGGAGCGTAAAGTACAACATTTTCTTCGAGAAAATTTACATTACTTTCGGTTACTTCAAGCTGAGTTTTTACCTGGTCGTATTGTTGTTCGGCAATACTTCCGGTTTCTTTTAAGCTTTTGAGTCGCTCGTAGTCTTTGCGTAAACTTTCGAGTTGAATTTTTGCTTGTTTTAGCTGAGTATCGTCCATTTGAACAAGCTTTTGTCCTTTACTCACAATATCGCCAATTTCGACATATATTTTTACAATTTTTCCGGGTTGAGCTGTTGCCACGTAAAGTTCGTCCCAAGGCTCAAGATTGGCCGAGAATTCGATTTTGCGTGACAGTGTTTGAGGTTTTAACTCCATTACTTTTACCGGGTATGTTCTTTCGGTGTCATTGTTAAGATTTGCATTTTCAATTTTTTCGAGTTGTTTCTCGAGTTTTATGATGCGTTGCTTTAAATTTTCGGCTTTTTTTTGTGTAGCCTCAGGTGTGCTTTGACCTCCACATGCAATCATGAACAGGGCAATTATTGATATTGACAGAATTTTTTTCATTTTATATATTTTTTATAGTTGATTATACAATTTATCAATTGCCAGTCGTGCCTGGAGTAACGACATTATTGATTGGATAAAATTTGATTCGGCTTGAATGTAGTTGTTGTTTGTTTGTGTCAGTTCGAGGCTTGATACCATTCCCTGTTCGTATTTATTCTGAACATTGTCGAATACTCTTTTTGCAATTTCAACATTTTCCTTTTGGGTTTCGTAATTTTCAATTGCTGTTAATAAATCGTACTCAAGCTGTTGTTGCTGCAGTTCAAGCTGTTCTTTAACCATAAGGTTGCTTAGCTCTGCTTTGTCGAGTTCGATTCGAGCCTGAGAAATTTTAAATTTGCGACTTCCGCTCTGAAAAATTGGAAGGTTCATTGTAATACCTGCCATATTATTTGGTGTCATGTCGAAACCGGTAGTAAGCAGCTTTTGGTTATATGTATAAAAACCAGTAATTGTTGGGGCATAAGACCAACGCTCAATATCGACCATTTTTTCGGTAATATCAACCTGGGTTTTGCTCAGTTGAAACATGATATTGTTTTCGACATTAAATGCACCCACCGGTGCTGTAGGATTCAGTTTTTCTAATATCTGATCAAGGTCTTCGGTTAATTCAATCTCGGTTGTGTAATCAAGCCCAAGTTGAAATTTCATCATACTGCGTACCATTTTTAAACCCCGTTCCATCGATCGCAAATTGTTTTGCAGCATGTTTACCTGAATGCTTAACTGATCAACATCGGTTTGTTCGGCCAAGCCTGCCTCATACATATTTTGTGTATGGCCTTTTATTTCGTTTAAACTTTCGATTGATTTTTTTAATGTTCCAATCGATTGCTCTGTAATAAGGGCCATGATGTAACTGTTTGTAACCGACTCTTTTATATCGAGTATTGAGTTTTCGAGGCCTTGTTCGGCTATCACTTTACCCAGTTTTGCTGCTTTAATTCCGGCCCAGTATTGTCCGCTAAAAATAAGCTGGCCAATTTGCAGTTTTGCAGTCGATGCATCGGTCATTTTTATTTTTGGAGATTCCATCATTCCCGACAGTAAGCTTTCGAAGTGCGTACCTGCCTGATAGTTATAAATATCCTGCGGAGTAACACCTGAGATTCCCATTTCGGGCATTCCACTGAATTCGTTAATGGTTTGCATGGTTGCCTGGGTAATTTGGTCTGGAGAAAAATTTACATCTTCTCCTTCGCCCATGCTGAGATCAAATTCCATTTCGTAACCAAAATAGGTCATCCAGTCAAGGCTTGCATCAACTTGTGGTAAGCCCTGCGAAATCGATTCTTTGATTTTTAAATCCGATGCACTTACATCGCTGCGCGCATTTTGCAATGTTTTGTTATGTTCAATGGCATAATCTTGTGCTTCGGATAGCGAAAATGTCATTTTATTCTGAGCCGAAACAATTGTTCCGTATAGAATAAAAAGAAAAATAATTGACGTGTACTTCATAGCTGTTTTTATTTTAAAACTTTATTTATTATCGGAGTTTTCATATTTTTTGATAGTTTTTTTCAACAAATCATTTCCTTTTTCGGTTGATATTCCTCTAAGATAAGGTAAATGTACCGACAAAAAGATTGCCTTATGGTTGCATTTTTCATGATTTTCGTATTTTTGAAAGAAGTCCATTATGTGATGCATAAAAAGATTCGCAACGTCCAGGTCAATTTCTTTTCTGAATGTTCCGTCATTTAATCCTCTTTTCAATACTGTATAAGTTAATTCAAAATTCCGGACTTGCCCCGAACTTAAAATATTTTCAAAAACCTGAGGATGAAATTTTTTTAAATCCGAAAAAAATAATGGATTGATATTGGTCATAAGATCTTTATGAAAATCGCCAAACGAGAATAAGGCGTCAATTACGTTATCGGCTTTATTAATAATTTCAATGGCTTTTTTCTTTTGATCGAGTATCCCGCTGGTTAAAATGTTTGTGAGTAAATCGTTTTTATCTTTAAAATTCTCATAAATAGTACGTTTCGAAATGCCCATAGTGTTTGCAATGGTGTCCATCGTTATTTGGCGTATTCCGTTCTGAATAAACAATATGCCGGCATCGTGTATTATTTTATCTCTTATGTCCATATCGATATACAATGAGTGTGCAAAAGTAGAAAACTATTACATCAAAAAAAGTTTTCAGCGTTAAATAATTGTAAATGTCGGTAAGTGGATGGTATTGCTCGGTAAATTAAAAAAAAAACAGTAGTACAAATGTGTTTTTAAATTCGTATCTGATACGAATTTATTTTACCTTAAGCATCACAAGCATGTTTTTCGATAAAAAAATTTGTTTGCAGCTGTAAATGCTTTCATTATTTTTGCAGCACTAAAAAATAAAACAAATGGCACAAAAACCTTCGATACCTAAAGGAACTCGTGATTTTTTTCCTGAGCTTATGGCACAGCGTAACTATATATTTGATACTATTCGCGAAGTTTTTAAGCGTTATGGATATCAGCCAATTGAAACTCCTGCTATGGAGAATCTGTCGACATTGATGGGAAAATATGGCGACGAGGGTGATAAATTGTTGTTTAAAGTTTTAAACTCGGGCGATTTTGCCGCCAAAGTACCCGATGAATTGCTTGGTGCAAAGGATTCGATAAAAATTACAAATCGTATATCCGAAAAGGGTTTGCGCTACGACCTTACAGTGCCTTTTGCTCGGTTTGTTGTACAAAACCGCAACGAACTTGTTTTTCCGTTTAAGCGATACCAGATACAGCCAGTGTGGCGTGCCGACAGACCACAAAAAGGACGTTATCGTGAATTTTATCAATGCGATGTTGATGTTATTGGTAGCGATTCGCTCCTGAACGAAGTTGAGTTGATTCAAATTGTAGACGATGTTTTTTCGAGTTTGAATATTTCGGTAACACTTAAAATGAATAACCGGAAAATACTTGCCGGAATTGCCGAAACCATTGGCGAAATTGATCGAATTATTGATATTACTGTAGCGATTGATAAACTCGACAAAATTGGGATTGAAAAAGTAAACGAAGAGCTTGCTGCTAAAGGTGTAGCAAATACTGCAATTGATAAATTGCAACCAATATTGGCTTTAGCGGGAAACAATTCTGAAAAACTTAATCAAATTGAACAGGTTATTTCAGCCTCCGAAACCGGCATGAAAGGGGTGGAGGAGATGCGTACAATTTTTACGTATCTCGACCAATTAAATATTGCTCTGCCTGTTGAGCTTGACCTTACATTGGCACGCGGTTTAAACTACTATACAGGTGCAATTTTTGAAGTAAAGGCCAACGATATGCAAATAGGCAGCATTACAGGTGGTGGCCGCTACGACGATTTAACTGGAATATTTGGCTTGCCCGGAGTATCGGGGGTTGGTATATCGTTTGGTGCCGACCGAATTTACGATGTAATGACTCAGTTGAAGCTATTCCCCGACGATGCATCGGCTGCTTCGCAAGTATTTTTTGTGAATTTTGGAAAAACCGAAGAACTGTATCTTATGCCATTTATTGCACAATTGCGTAAAACCGGAATATCGTGCGAAATTTATCCCGACAGTGGTGCAAAAATGAAAAAACAAATGAATTTTGCTAATCGAAAGGGAATTCCGTTTGTTGTATTGGTTGGCGATTCGGAAATTGAAGCTCAAAAATTTACTTTAAAAAATATGCTCACCGGCAACCAGCAATTGGTTGATTATGATCAATTGCTCAAAATTATTTCATAAAACATTTGGAGTAAATCAAAAGTGAGTGTGCTTTAACTTAAGCTTTTTCGACCGAGAAACTTACTGTTGTTCCAATATCTTTTTTGCTGGTTACCCAAATTTTGCCATTATTTAAAGTAACAAATTCATTGCAGATAATGAGCCCTAAACCGGTGCCTGTTTCTCCCGATGTTCCTGATTTTGATATCACTTTGTCGATTTTAAAAATATTGTTTATTACTGTTTCAGACATGCCTGTTCCGTTGTCGACAACTTCAATTACTACATCTTTTCTTCTCTCTCGGACTTGTATCTTAACCTTGCTGCCCTCATGTGAATATTTTATAGCATTTGTTAGCAAATTACGCAATACTGTTTCAATTGAATTTTTATCAATATTGATTTGAATCGAATTATCGTAAACTGTTTCGATAGTAATGTTTTTTTTGCGTGCTATTGGTCTCGATATTTCTACAGTTGATTGTATTATATCTTCAATTTTTTCGGGCTTTTTTTCAATAATAATCCGATCTGTCTGAGTCCGTGCCCATATCAGCAAGTTGTCGAGTAAGCTTAAAGTAATTGCTGACGATGAATGCAGCGCATTTAAAAGATTTGTTATTCTTTCATCGGTTTCGGGGTCGTAAAATTCAATAATCAGATTTGTAATTTCCTGAATATTTGCCACCGGATTTTTTAAGTCGTGGCTAATGATTGATAAAAATTTATTTTTTGTTTCGTTTGCTACTTCCAGGTCATGCTTCTGTTTTTCGATATGTTGTTTTTGCGATTCAATTTCGTGTGTGCGCTGACGAACCTTTTCTTCGAGTTTTATTTTGGCTTTTAGCAATTGTTTATTCCGAATTCTGAAATAAAGGACAATTAAAAATAAAATGAAAACAATAATTGAAATATTAAATAACCAGGTTTGCCAAAAAGCCGGGTGAACTACTATTTTTAAATTGGCCGGTTTGTCTGATTCAATACCATCTGAATTTATGGTAATAACCTGCAATGTGTATTGTCCGGGATTAAGGTTTGTGTATTGTACAAAATTTATCGAATGATCGATTTCAATCCAGTCTTTATCAAATCCTGTAAGTTTATATTTATAAGCATTTCTAAACGATGGTGTAAAATCCATATCGGAAAAATGCAGAGTAATTGTTTTTTCGTTACTAAATATTTCTACCTTATTTGCAATATCAATTGGCTTACTTATGTTTGAGCTTTTAAAATCAGTTAACTTGTTTGATATATAAAGATGAGTAAACACAAGTTGGTTGCTTGTTGAGTCAATTATATTTTTTTTAGTATTGGCATAACTTACACCACTGGTTGTACCTACATAAATAGTGTTTGAAAGTGAGTCGAAAAGCAAGGCTCCTTTGTTTAATAGGTTGTTTGTTAGTCCGTTGTGTTTGTAAAAATGTGTAATTTTTTTGTTGTTTGCCGATATGTGCGAAAGGCCGCCAGTGGTTGCTATCCATAAGCCATTGTCGTTGTCACATACTACCGATTGAGCAACATTATCGGTTAATGCTTCGTTGTAATCAATTTTTTTGAAATGTTCATTTTTCACATTAAAGCAGTACATACCATCACCATCGGTTGTTAAATACATCAAGCTGTCGTTGTGTAGGTATATTTTAAGTATACGTTCTTTTGGAAAGTTTGGATATTGCTCATTGTACGAATAAACTTTTTGTTTTTGAGTATGAATATTGTATCGAATTAATCCGATGCCAATATTTGCAATCCAAAGAATTGAATCGTTCAATTGCAAATCAAAAACAGTATTGCGGTATTGATCGTTTGCATCAAAATTGATTGTTGTGTATTTTAATGTTTCCTTATTAATCACTTTAATTCCGCCGCCCCATGTGCCTACCCATACATAGAGGTTATTTTCTTCAATAGCAAACACCGCATCGCTCCAGTCGGTACCATGTTCAATTTGTTTAAACGTTTCGGTCAGTGGGTCAAAAACCGATATAAAACTGCCATCGGTTCCAATCCACAAGTTGCCATCGGTCGAATAATTTATCGATAAAATATTGTTGGAGTTAAGGCCGTGATTGTTTTCGGCCAGAAAATTTTTACTTTTTCTCGTTTTTTTATTGTATGCCCATAATCCCGAGCCTCTTGAGCCTATCCAAAGAGTGTTTGAGTCGTGATCCATGGCATAGGTGTTCAGGTTTTTTGATATCTTCCCTTCAGAATCCATCAATGGCAATGTCTGAAACATTTTTTTGCCAAGTTTCATCATCGATGCTCCATTGTTAATTGTTCCGGCCCAAAGCTTATCTTTTTCTTGATCAAGAAAAATTGTGTTGATGTTGTTCGATGGAATAGAACTTTGATCTGATTTATCATACATGTAAAATAACAAATCAGAATTTTCACAATTCATTTGCATTAATCCACTTTGCCAGGTACAAAACCATAAAGAATTTTGTTTGCTGTCGTATTCAATGCCTGTAATTGATGCTTTTTTAAAAAAATCAGGCGATTTGTACAGCTTTATTTGTGTGTCGGTAGCGTGTTGTATTGTGTACAAATTTCCTGCCCATGTCGAAAAAAATATTATGCTGTCGGTATTTTGTGTAATGCCGGTTATCGACCCAACTTGCTTAAAATCTGGCTGGTTGCGATATAATCCATGGTACGAAATAGCATGTGTTTGTGGATTAATCTTGAATATTTCGGCCTTGGTCATTCCAATCCAGATATTCCCGTCAAAATCGCAATACAATACGTTTACATTTGAATTTGTGCGTTTTGCCGGATCGTATTTTTCTAAATCAAAGGTTTCAATATCCCGGGTTGTTGTGTTGAATTTTGTAATCCCTTGTCCTTCAACTCCTATCCATATGTTTCCTTGATGATCTTCGCAAATATCGGTAATATTTTCACCGGTAAATTTCTCGTTTATTGATTGTAACGAAACAAAATCATTGGTTTCGCGTCTGTATATGTTTACTCCGCCTCCCATTGTACCAACCCATATGGTATTTTTTGAGTCAATAAATAAATCAATAATAAAATTAGCAGAAATTGATGTTGAGTCATTCTCGTTGTTGCGGAATACTGTAGTATTATATCCGTCGAGCCTGTTCAATCCATTATTGGTTGCAATCCATACATAACCCAAATTGTCACGAACAATTGAATTTACAGTGTTATGCTGCAATTGTTCGTTGTTGGTGTTAAAGTGAATGAAATCTGTTTTAGAATGAACATTGATCGTAATGAGGGAGCATAATAAAATCAGTACGATGTTTCTCATGAAATATATAAAGTTTTGAATATCAGTTTTAAAAGAATATAAATTGTATTATTTTGTTATTGTAATAACCTTTTCATTTAAAGTATGAAGATAGTGTAAATAAAAGTTTCTTTCAAGCTACATGCAAATAAATGTTCAGGCTTTATAAATTTGTAAAATCAACTTTTAGTGTCATTTTTACATAAAAAAAAGTATCAAAAACAATAAATACAGCTATTTGCTATGAAAAATATTTTACTCTTTGTTTTGATTTTTTTTGTTTTAAGAGCCCAGGCACAAATCAATCTTGATATAAATGCTCACATGCCACAACATGATATTTCGCCATATATTTATGGGCGCAACAACAATTTTTCGGATGTATTTGGATCAACAACAAGTCCTTCGGAGTTTGATTTGTATAAACAAGCGGGCTTGCGTTTTGCACGCGAAAACTCAGGCAACAATGCTACAAAATACAACTGGCGATTAAAAATATCGAGTCATCCCGACTGGTACAATAATGTATATGATCATGATTGGGATTATGCTTCGCAAACTATTCTCGAAAATATGCCCAATTTACAAGTAATGTGGGCTTTTCAGCTTATTGGAAAAGTAGCATCGAATAAAAACAACAATTTTGGCGATTGGAATTACAACAACTCGCAATGGTGGAGTGGTGTTGCCCAAAACCTTGCCGGTGGTGGAGTTGTCAATCCATCGGGTGGATCGGATGCTTTGGTTGAAGGTAATCCTGATTTGTATCTTATGGATTGGCCTGCCGATTCAACTGTTGAAATACTTAATCATTGGTTTGGTGAAAAAGGAAAAGGTTTTACCGAAAACAATTTTTTGTATTGGAGTATGGATAACGAACCCGAAATTTGGAGTGGCACACACAATGATGTTATGCCCATACAAATATCGGCAAACGAATTTATGGAGCGGTATTTCGAAGTAGCCAAAAAAGCACGTGAACTTTTTCCTGATATTAAACTTACAGGCCCGATTTGTGCTAACGAATGGCAATGGTATAAATATGCCGATGAATCGTTGCGAATAGACGGAAAATATTACTCGTGGATTGAGTATTTTATAAAACGTGTTGCCGATGAGCAAAAATCAAGTGGTGTGCGATTGCTCGATGTGCTTGATATTCACTGGTATCCATACGAGTCGGAAACTGCCGATGTGTTGCAGTCGCACCGGGTGTTTTTTGATCAGGAATACGAATATCCGGGAGCAAATGGTGTAAAAACAATACATGGTGGCTGGAATAACTCGTTAAAAAACGAATATATTTTTCAGCGTATAAACGATTGGCTCGATTTGCATTTTGGACAGGGACACGGAATAACACTGGGGCTTACCGAAACCGAAATCAATCACGACGATCCAAATGTTGTGTCGGTTGTTTATGCTTCAATGCTGGGAACATTCGCAAACAATGGAGTTGAGATTTTTTCGCCATGGACGTGGAAAACAGGAATGTGGGAAACATTGCATTTGTATAGCCGCTATGCGCAAAATATGAGTGTTGAAAGCATTTCGAGTAACGAAAGCATTGTGTCGGGGTACACAAGTATAAATGATGATGCCGATTCGATGACAATAATTCTGGTAAATCGTGATTTAAATATTCCACAAAATGTATCGGTCAATATCGAGGGCTTTACAATTGATGAAGGAGTGTATCAAGTTATGTCGCTTTATAATTTGCCCGAAACCGAAACATTTAAATCACATACAAACAATGCTCTTGTAAACACTACTGTTAACATAAGCAATAATGCATTTACTGTTGAATTGCCTCCACTTTCGACAAATGCAGTGCTTTTAAAATCAGCAAGTACTGCAGTGTATCAAAAGCATAATTCGAAAACACAATTCGAAATATATCCCAACCCGGCTTCTGAATCGGTAAGGTTAGTATGTGCCAACGGCAATCAGATCAATTCGCTTATCGAGATATTTGATATTGCCGGGAAAAAAGTAAAACAAAGCTTCTGGGATTCGCCCGGAGTTTACCCTTTAATAATAGATATTCATTCTATGCAGCAGGGTGCATACTTTATAAAAATGAGCAATTCTGAATTCACATCAGTTAAAAAACTCATAGTTAGATAATTATTGCATAAAAAAAATTGATGAAAGTTTGTATAGCCGAAAAACCAAGTGTGGCACGCGAAATAGCACGTATATTACATGCCAATAATCGTAACGACGGGTACTTTGAAGGTAATGGATATCAGGTTACCTGGACTTTTGGGCATTTATGTACTCTTAAAACCCCCGACGATTATACGCCTCACTGGAAATCGTGGAGAATAGCTTCGTTGCCAATGATCCCCAACCGATTTGGAATAAAATTAATTGAAAATAACGGAGTTGAAAAACAATTTAATACCATAAAACATTTGGTTGATAACTGCAACGAAGTTATAAACTGTGGTGATGCCGGAATTGAAGGAGAGCTTATTCAGCGCTGGGTGCTAACTCTGGCCGGAAATAATAAACCAATAAAAAGGCTTTGGATTTCGTCAATGACCGATGAAGCAATTAAAGAAGGTTTTCAGAAATTAAAAGACGGAAGCAATTTTGAACGTTTGTATGCTGCCGGTAATGCTCGTGCTATTGGCGATTGGTTGTTGGGAATGAATGCCAGCCGCTTGTACACATTAAAATATGCAAATGGTAAAGGTGTTCTTTCAATTGGGCGGGTACAAACACCTACATTGGCTCTTATTGTTCATCGATTTGAGGAGATTCAGAATTTTGTGTCGCAAGCTTTCTGGGAAATTAAAACTCAATATCGGGGTGTCGATTTTCACTCAACAACCCGAAGGTTTGAAAAGATTGATGAAGCTCAAAAAATTCTTGAAGATATAAAAGACAGCGAGCTCGAAATACTCTCGTTTATTCAAAAAAAAGGAAAGGAAGCTCCGCCAAAACTCTTTGATTTAACAGCTTTGCAAGTTGAGTGCAATAAAAAGTTTGGATTCACTGCCGACCAAACTCTTAAATACATCCAAAATTTATACGAAAAAAAAATGGTTACCTATCCCCGGGTCGATACTTCCTTTTTGCCTACAGATATGTATCCTAAAATTAGTGGTATTTTGAAAAAAATGACACCTTATGCAAACTATACAAATGCTTTGTTGCAATCAAAAATCAAGAAAAGTAAAAAGGTTTTCGACGATAAAAAGATTACCGACCACCATGCCATTGTTCCTACAGGGATTCAACCTGCCGGATTGGTGCTCGACGAAAAACGAATTTACGATATTATTGCACGGCGTTTTATCGCTGCATTTTATCCCGATTGTATTGTGTCGAATACAACAGTTGAAGCTAAAGTGAAGAACCATAAATTTAAAGCTACCGGAAAAGTCATTATAAGTGAAGGATGGCGAACTGTTTTTAATTCAAACAACAAAACTGGCGAAACAATAAAAACCGATAAGCAGGATCAGATTCTTCCTGCTTTCGAAAAAGGAGAAAAAGGGCCTCATGTACCCGAAATACTTGAAAAACAAACTCAGCCTCCCAAGCTTTTTACCGAAGCAACTTTATTAAGAGCAATGGAAACTGCCGGAAAACAGGTAGACGATGATGAGTTGCGCGAAGTGATGAAAGACAATGGCATTGGGCGCCCTTCGACACGTGCAAATATTATCGAAACATTGTTTAAGCGAAAATTTGTTACCCGGCAACGAAAAAACCTGGTACCTACTCAAACCGGAATCGAACTGATTCATACAATTAAAAACGAACTGCTTAAATCGGCCGAACTTACAGGATTGTGGGAAAAAAAGCTTCGTATGATTGAAAAAGGAGAGTACGATGCTAAAAAGTTTTTAGATGAGATGAAAGAAATGGTCACTCAACTGGTTATTGAAGTAAAACGTGAAAATTATAAAGCCATTGATATTAATCAGGATGTCCAGACAAATGAAAAATCAAAGCAAAAAATAAAAAAAAGTTCTACAGCTTCTACACAAGCAACAAAATCAAAACAACCAAAAACAGTGCAGCAAATTACATGTCCAAAGTGCAACAAAGGAGTGATTATAAAAGGGCGAAAAGCTTATGGTTGCAGCAATTACAAAAACGGATGCAATTTTTTAATTCCTTTCGATACATTCGATGCTTCACTCTCTCATGAACAAATACTTGAACACATTGCAAAATCATATTGACTTTTGTTCGTTTGATTTATTAAAAATCTTCATAACTTTAAATGAATATTTGAGGAGATGTATAATAAATATTTGGGAGATTATGTTATTGCTTGTTAGTGTTTTAAGACGATTCTTTATCACTTGTATATTTTCTGTTATTGTATTGTTTTCGTTTTGTTCCGAACAGTTTATTTTTGAACAGCTATCAACAACCGAGGGGTTATCGAGCGGAACTGTAAACACAATATTTAAAGACAGCAGGGGATTTATGTGGTTTAGTACCGACGATGGCTTAAATCGCTTTGATGGATATACGTTTAAGGTATACAACCCGGCAGAAAAAACAGGAAAATCTGATAAAAGCTTACAGTTTTTAGACATTGTTGAAGATTGTTACGGAACCCTTTGGCTTGGCACTTCGGATGGCTTATTTTTTTTCGATCGGGATGATGAAAAAATTGTTCAATTTATTGATTCTACTAAAATATTTTTGCCCGAAAACCTCCTCAATGGTTCAATAAATGCAGTGTTTTACGATAGTCGGAATTATTTGTGGGTTGGTACGTACAATGGAGTAGTGCGTATTAAAACAACTGAAAATATCTCTCAAATTCATGATGATAATATTACTTATTTCAAAGCTCTTCCACTACACACCGTAAAATTAATAACAATGTAATATACTCAATAAACGAAGATTATAACGGAGAAATTTGGATAGCTGCAAATTCAGACATACTTGAACGCTACAGTTATGATAATGATTCGCTCAAACAATTTGCAATTGATATTCCAAACCTCAAGTATTGGGATTATTTATCGAAAAGAATATATGTCGATTGGAATAATAATCTTTGGATAAGCACATTAGGTGCCGGTCTGATTTATTGGGACAGAGAAAAAAATACCTATACACAACATAAATCGGTTATTATTGATGGCAATGTTGTTGAGACTGATGTTGTGCGGGTTTTAATGCTCGACAGGCAAAATCGCATATGGATTGGAACCGATGGAAACGGACTTATTGTTAATGATATACAAAACGATTCCTTCTCGTGGTATTATAAAGATATCGACAACCCCTCAATGATTAACAGCAATGCAATCTATTCATTGTTCGAAGATGAAGAATCGAATATTTGGATAGGTACCTATTTGGCGGGCGTTAATAAACTGGTTACCAACAGGCTCAATTTTGGTTTGCACTATAGTGTCCCAAATTCAAACAATAAGCTAAGTCATAAAGTTGTTACAAATTTTTGTGAAGATCACAATGGACTTATCTGGATAAGCACCGATGGAGGCGGGATTAATGCATACAATCGTGAAACAGGAAATTTCCGTCATTTTAAACACAATCCAAACAATAAAAACAGCTTAAGCACCAATACTGCAATTACTTTATTTTGCGATAGCGATAACCGGATATGGATTGGTACATATAGCGGTGGTTTAAATATTTACGATCAAAAAATCGAAAATTTTACTCACTATCGATACCATCCTGTTGATACAAATTCAATTAGCAGCGATCATGTTTGGGGATTTGAGCAGGATAAATGGGGTAATATGTGGATTGCAACCGTAAGTTCGGGGTTAAATCTTATGAAAAAGGGAACTAAATCTTTTATCAGGTATCAAGTAAACAATATTAACTATTCTGGTTCCGATCAAATATCAAGTAATGTTATAACCCATCTTTATATCGATAAACAAAACCGTTTGTGGATTGCTACCGAATGGGGCTTGAATATGGTTGATTTGGAACAAGTCGATTTTTCGGAAGATGTTCCCAATCTTGAATTCAATCATTACATAAATCCAAATTACGAAACTGATATCAGTGAGTACAGGGTAAGTTATGTTACACAAGCTCCTAATGGTACTATTTGGGCGGGTACAAAAGGAGCAGGCCTGGTTAAAATTGATAGTGAAACATCAAACCATACATATTACACTGTTTATGATGGCTTATCCCACAATATTGTTAGCGGAATATTGTTCGACGATAAAAGCAATTTGTGGATTAGCACAAACAATGGTTTGTCGAATTTTGATGTAAACACAAAGCAATTCAAAAATTTTGACACCTCGTTTGGTTTACAATCAAACTTTTTCATGAAAACATCGTGCCTCAAAGCCAGCGATGGAACAATGTTTTTTGGTGGAATTGAAGGGTTTAACGAATTTAATCCTGCTGAAGTAGTTTTCGATAATCAATATTTTAATCCAATAGTTACTGATTTTAGTTTATTTAATCAAAGTGTTAAAATCGGGTCCAGTTATAATAAGCAAATTGTTCTTGAAAAATCGATTGTTGAAACAAATACTCTAAATCTTAATTATCACAACAACCATATTTCATTTGAGTTTTCGGCACTTGACTTTGCTAACCCCGAAAAGATTTTTTATTCATATAAGCTCGACGGGTTTGACGAAAACTGGCAAATTGCCGACGCCAATATGCGTTTAGCCAAATACACAAACCTCGATCCCGGCCAATACAACTTTTTGATAAAAGCTTCGAGCAACATTAATTCATGGCCTGATGATCATTCTTCGTTAGGTATTGTTATTACTCCCCCCTGGTGGAAAACTCCTTTTTTTATAACTTTTGCAATAATTGCAGTGATGGTTATTCTTGTATCGATATATTATTATCGAATTTTTTCACTGCAAAAACAACAAATCGTATTAAAAAATGCAGTTGATAAAAAAACCGAACAATTGCAGACGATGAATCGCGATTTAGAAGATGCAATCCATACTAAAGACAAATTCTTTTCAATTGTTGCTCACGATATTATCAATCCATTTAATTCGATTATGGGCTTATCTGAAGTATTGATGTCAGAATACAATAAAATGGACGATAAGCAAAGAGTTGGTATTATTGAAAGTATAAATCTTTCGTCGAATAATTTGTTCGATTTGCTCGAAAACCTTTTGCAGTGGTCGCGTACCGAAAGGGGATTGCTGAAATATACGCCCGAAAAAGTAGAGCTGAATAAACAAATCGAATCAATTATATCGTTATTGAATTTATCGTCAAATAAAAAAAATCTTTCAATTAAAACACAAATTCCCGACAGTGAGTGTTTTGCAAAAGCCGACTCACGGCTTTTAAATACAGTGCTTCGGAATTTATTGAGCAATGCAATAAAATTTACACCAAAAGATGGGGAAATTTTTGTGGAAGTTGAGAAACATGAAAAATTTTACTCCATCAGTATAATCGATAACGGTATTGGTATGTCAGAAACCGATGTTGACAGTCTTTTTGATAAAGACAAACAAAAATCAACAACGGGTACCGATAACGAAAAAGGAACCGGACTAGGATTAATGCTTGTAAAAGAGTTTGTTGAAAAACAAAACGGTACACTGCGTGTTAAAAGTCAAAAAGGTAAAGGCAGTACATTTACATTCACAATCCCTATATGGAATAAATAATTCTTCAGTTTTATTATATGTTTCAAAGTTTATCAGCTGCTATCATTTTAATGATTTTTCTTTGTTCTGTTCTTATATATTCAAGGAATATTATATATTTGCAGCGCTTTAATAATTAAATAATTATAAACTGTGTATGCGGTTTGTCCCAACATCAATTGGGAAGGGCTGAGTACCACAATTCACACATTATGAAAACATTTGAATTATCAGGAAAAGTACGTGAGTCGGTAGGGAAAAAAGACTCAAAAAAGTTGCGTAACGAAGCAAAAGTACCATGTGTGCTTTACGGTTCAGAAGAGCCGGTGCATTTTTACGCCGAATCGTCTGATTTACACAAACTCATTTACACCCCAAATGTGTATTTGATCAATCTTGATATCGACGGAAAAAAATCACAGTCGGTAATTCAGGACATACAATTTCACCCGGTAACAGACGAAGTATTGCATATCGACTTTTTGAGTGTGAGCGACGACAAGCCGGTAAAAGTTAACATTCCTGTAAAAACCGCAGGTTTTGCAAAAGGTATCCGCCAGGGTGGACATATGCAGGTTGAAATGCGTCGTTTATGGGTGCAGGCTCTTCCTAAAGATTTGCCCGATTCAATTAACATTGATGTTACTAATCTTGGTATTGGCGAGAGTTATCGTGTTAGCGATGTTGAAACCGATACATTAAAAATTCTTAACGCTAAATCGGTACCGGTAGTACGCGTACTTGTTACACGTGCATCGCGCTCAACAGGTGCTGCAGGCGACGATGAGGCTGCCGAAGGTCAGGATGCAGAACAATCACAAGAAGGAGGAGAAGCTTCAGAAGAATAGTAAACTCTCTCGTTCGTAAAACCTGATACTGCTTATGAAGTATTTAATTGTAGGATTAGGAAATATAGGAGAAGAATACAAAAATACTCGCCATAATATTGGCTTTACAATATTGGACGCTCTTGCCGATGCGTCCAATATTGTTTTTAATGTAAACAAACGTTACGGAGCTATTGCCGAGTATAAATACAAAGGTCGGAATCTTATATTGCTAAAACCATCAACATACATGAATCTTAGCGGAAATGCGATAAGGTATTGGATGCAAAAAGAGAAAATAAGCCTCAGTAATGTTCTTATTCTTGTTGATGATGTGGCTTTACCTTTTGGTACCATTCGTATACGCGCAAAAGGCGGCGATGCCGGGCATAACGGTTTAAAACATATCAATCAGATTTTGGGAACTACAGCATACCCCAGAGTGCGTTTTGGTATAGGCGATAATTATTCGCAGGGGCAGCAAGTTAATTATGTTTTGGGACAATGGACTGACGAAGAACAAAGTGCTTTGTCGCAACGTATCGAAAAAGTTCATGATGTTATTCACGCATATGTTACAATTGGACTTGAACGTACAATGAACCAATTTAACAACAAATAATAATGGCCGAATCTGTTCGAATCGATAAGTGGTTATGGGCAGTGAGGTTGTATAAAACACGCAGCCTGGCAGCCGAAGCATGCCGCAAAGGAAAAGTGTTGGTCGATGGAACTCAGGTAAAACCATCGCGCGAAATATCTCCGGGTAATAGTGTCCAACTCACAAAAAATCCGGTTACCTATCACTATAAAGTGCTAAAAATTACCGATAAACGCATGGGAGCCAAACTTGTTCCTGAATTTTTAGAAGACATAACACCTGCTGAAAATCTCGAAATTCTTGAGATGCAAAAATATATGTCGTGGTCAAATCGCGAACGGGGTGCCGGACGGCCCACAAAAAAACAACGCCGGGATATTGACCGCTTATTTGATGAATAATTAAGAAAAAGTATGATAGTAGCCCGCGAAAAAAAGCAAAACAACATTACTGAGTATATTTTATATATGTGGCAAATCGAAGATATAATTCGTGCTTTAAAATTCGACATGGATAAAATTCGCACCACTCTTATCGGACAATACGATGTTGATGCCAAGCAAAAGCTCGAAATTGACAATTGGTATTCAAATCTTGTTCTTATGATGCAAAAAGAGCAGATTACTCAGGCGGGGCATTTGCAATTCTTAAAAAATACTGTCGACGATTTAAACCGTTTTCATGTTTCAATTATTAACGAGCAGGCCGATGCTGAATATATTACAATTTACAATCAAATAAAACCTGATCTCGAGCTTGTGCGCAGTAAATCAGGAAAATTGCAGCATCACGATATCCAAATATCGCTCAATACCTTATACCTCATCTTAATGCTTAAAATGAAAAATCAAGATATTTCGGAAGGTACTCAAAAAGCTGTATGGAAATTTGGTAATTTTATGGGGCATTTGTCAAAGCTTTTCAAAGCCTTCGAAAACGGCGATTTTACTCTCGAAACCTATAGCTAAATAAACCGATTTTTCCATTTTTGATCAGAAATCATACACGAGTTGCGCTTCCCGAACCACTTATAGCGTTTATTTGCAATTATGTTGTAGAAATAATCGCGTTTGCTTTTAGGTACAATAACAAAAGCATACATCCACCAAAAACATTGTAACCTGCGTGCAATTTGCAATACTGCATCAGATTGTTGATACAAGGTGTTGTTGTAAACCAATAATACCGAGTTGTTTATATTGATGTTGTTAAACGACGAAAGAAGTGTTTGTGTTGTTTTACTATCTGAAGTAGTAAAAACAAATTGTTCTTTTTTGTCGTATTTCAAAATAAATTTTACAGTTGCATTGCACAAATTGCAAACCCCATCAAAAATAACCACATATCTGTTATTTATATTTTTGCTCAAGCTCATTTAACCTTTTGCTTATGTAACAAGCAAACAGAGTATTGGTTGACTTGGTAAGCAGCTATAAAACCTTTTTATTGAAGTTAATGGTTCCTAAAATCTTCAACAACCCCCTCGCATAGCCAATTAGCCAAAGCCTGACGATTATCAACCAAAATAAAACGTAGTATGTCGCGGTGGTGGTTTATGTTACCAAGCTCAATAAATGCAGCCACCGGATAGGTGTATTTTAATACGTATAAGTTACGCTGCGAAACTGTACCGTGGTAACCTCTTCCGGGCTGATGCTTTCGATATTTTTCGTCAAATACATCGCGAAGGCTTTTTACCAGTTTTTTCCCGTCAGTACTTCGCTTGTCGTGATAGAAAAAAACATCAATTTTTTCGCCTTTACTTCTTGAGTCAATATGAATTTCAATCATTCGCTGATACTGTCCCTTATGTTTCATGTATAGCTTGTTTACAGCATCTTTTCGTTGCCTGAGCCGGGGAGTATGACTCGAAGGAATAGTAAGATTTGGATAACATTTTTCGTCTTTATCGGGAGGCAAGTACCAATCGTCGCGAATACCATCGTTATTATCGCGGGTTATCATATATACCAATGCACCCTGTGCCACCAGGTTTCGAGCAAGCCGCAAAGTGATGTCGTAGGCGTATTCATCTTCGCAAAGTATTTTTCCTTTGTATTTTCCAACAGCACCAGGGTCGGGGCCACCATGTCCGGCAACAAGATAGTAAACAGCTCCGGCAAGTTCGTTACTTTCAATTTCAACATCCTGGTATTTTTCGCCAAATATTTTAAATCGTTTAGTAGGTTTTTCTTTTTCTGCCGGTATCTTCTGATCGGTTTCTACTTCGGTTTCTTCGGTGTGTACAGCAATATCAGGGAGTTTGTATGTTTCTCCAATTTTTAATTCACGGCTTCCTTTTAATTTATCGTTGTTGAGTTGAATAAACTCATCAATATACGACATTGGAATCTGGTTGTCGCGCAACACACTATAAATGCCGTCACCGTTTTTGGCTGTAACTGTTTTATAGTTTTGCGAAAAAGATTGAAGAGATACCAAAAGAAGCATTACAATAAAAACAACTTTGTGATTTTTGTTGTTACTATTCGTAATTTTTATTTCTTTTTTTGAAAATATATTCATGAATAAAAATTGAATTTTTCTTTAGAAAAAATAGCTTCCTTTTATTAGGATTTATCTATTTTGCAGCAAAATAAAGAAAAATAATTTCACTATTATCATAACAAACTGATAAGAAATGAACATGCGATTGTTAATATCAGGAATTATCATGTTTTTGGCACTATCGTGTCAAACAGTTATTCAGCCTCATGGATACGAATATGAAAATGTTTCGATTGATAGCAAAGCCGATACTCTAATTGACCAACAATACGAAAACATTCTGGCTCCGTACCGCAATCAAATTACCGACGAAATGAATCGTGTGATAGCATATTCAGATAAGGCCTTAATAAGTGACAGGCCCGAAAGCCCCTTAAGCAATTTTCTCAGCGATATGATTCTTGAATTTGGGGAAAATTACTCGCGTAAACAAAATTTAAATTTCGTGCCTCACTTTTCGTTATTTAACCATGGTGGCATACGTGCTTCGTTACCCGAAGGAGAAATCAAGGTGTTAAATGCATTTCAGATTATGCCTTTCGAAAATGAGATTGTAATGTTGCAGCTTACAGGCAATCAGGTAGTTGAATTGGCCAATTATATTGCAATGCGCAGAGGCGAAGGAGTAGCCGGAATTTCGTTTGGAATGCTTGAGGATAAAGCGATTAATATTAAAATTGAGGGAGAGAGTATTAATGCGAATGCATATTACTGGCTGGTAACCAGCGACTATATTGCAAACGGAGGCGATGGTATGAGCGTACTCACAAAAGCCAGGCAGCGTATCGATACAGGATTTTTAATCAGGAATGTATTAATTGATATGTTTGAGCAGATGACTCGAGATAATGAAACAATACATGCTGTAAGTGATGGGAGATTATATTATGCTGAATAGGAGAACTTTTTTGCGCAAAACATTGCTGGCAGGAGCCGGTTTGTATGCATTGCCTTTGTTTGCAAAATCGGGTGTCGAACAAATTACAATTCTTCATACTAACGATTTGCATTGCCACCTGGAACCATTTTCGACTACCGATCCAAAATATCCCAATAGAGGAGGGATGAACAGAATATCGGCATATGTAAAGCATTTGCGCAAACTCGATCCCGAATTACTCTTTTTCGATTCGGGCGATTTTTCGCAGGGGACTCCATATTACAATTTTTTTAAAGGTGAGTTGGTGTTAAAGCTTATGTCGCAAATGGGCTATAATGCGTCAACAATTGGTAACCATGAGTTTGACTTTGGTCTCGGTAATTTTAAAGAAATGATTCAGCAACATGCACAATTTCAGCTGGTTTCGTCAAATTATGGTTTCGAAAATACTCCTCTTAACAAGCTTGTGAAAAAGTATGTGGTTTTTGAACGCAAAGGGCTCCGTATAGGAGTATATGGGTTGGGCATTGAGCTTGACGGCCTTGTTGGAAAATCACTTTATGGCAATACAATTTATAGTAATCCCGTTGAAGTGGCCAGGCAAACCGAAGAATATTTACACAATACCGAAAAATGCAATTTGATAATATGCTTATCGCATCTGGGTTATCGATATAATAACGACAAAATATGCGATATAACAATTGCTGAAAATACTGTATATACCGATGCTATTCTTGGTGGACATACTCACACATTTCTCGATACACCTGTCGAGATTACAAATAAACAAAATATGCCGGTGGTAATTAATCAGGCCGGATGGGCTTCGCTAATGCTTGGCCGGATAGATTTTTATTTCGAAAAGCATAAAAAAATATTTATTGATTTAATTCCCAATAAAAATATTCGCTAATTAAAATTCTCACTATAGTGTATTGCAGATGCTTTGGAATTACGTGTTTTGGTGTTATAGTATATTTATTTTATTTTTTAGATAAATAAAATTATAAGCCGGAAACGGATAATTGTAGTGGAATAATTTGTTTGGTTTTTTTACGATTTGGCTATAAAAAATTACGATTTGATGATACATATTAAATCCCATTTGTGTACATTTATTTTCTATTAATTTAAAAATGCGGTAATTATGAGGAGGAAAAAAAATGTTTTAATTGTTTTATTTGTGCTCGGGTTTTTATGGGGGTGTGTGCCCGATGGTATAGAAACCCTGGTGTTGCCCGAAAAATTTGTAGCACAAAACATCAACGATGTTATACCTGTTGATCTTCAGGAAGAGCTTTTAACTTACATGCCGATATACGAGGGCGAATTACCTCCAAATATTGCTGGTACGTATTTATTTGATCCGTTTACAACTCTTTATACATCTGACGGTAATTACGATCCGGGCTATGTAATTGATGAGTTTGTTATCAGTTTTGAAAATAAAGATGCGGTAAATGTTGTAAGCTATAGAGGAAGGCATGTTAATGCCAGTGCACGCGAAGCAAGCCGAAAAGTAACAGTGCAGGGCAGTGGTGATAATTTTACTGCATTTTTTTTAACCCTGGGTGAATCACAATCCATTCGAACCGAAACCGCTGTTGTACTTTCAGGTACAAAAACCTTGGGGGGAATATCAAATATTTATTATGCTTTTGTAATGATTGATAAGGGGCTTGACCTGAAAGGAGAGGTTATGCGCGAAAGAGAATTTCGTATTTTTTACGATGGCGATAATTTTGCCGAAAATCATTATTGGCCAAGCAGCATTAATATCGACGATTCGTCAGGTAATATTCTTCATGCTGATGAAGTAATTGTAAAAACAAAAGATCAGATAGTTAAATAACTTTTACACACGAAATTATGCGACTACATTATACATTTATCACTATTGTGTTGGTTCTTATGATGATTCCGGCAAGTGGATTTGCACTGGCAAATGATGAGAATAATGAACCGGCTGAAACCAAACAAACATTAGCCGACAAAATAAGCATAGGAGCCAAAACCGGCTTTAATTTTACTACTATGCACTATTCCGATCCGTTTGTCGATGGATATAAATCGAGACTGTTTCCTCGCTTACTTTTAGGAGCATATATTGATTTTGCTGCTACCGAAAAGATCTCGATACGACCCGAAATGACGTTTATAGGAAAAGGGATAAGTATAAGAGACGAAACAATTGATTATAAATTTAAAGCAAATTACGTTGATTTACGTTTGCCGTTTTTGTTCAATTTAGGGAAATCCGAAACCTTAAAACCCTATTTTATGATTGGGCCTACAATTGGAATAGCTACCGGCGGAAAAATATTGCTCGACGAGTTTATTCTTAATCAATCAAAAGCTACTATTGCTCCACTCGAGCTTGGAATGGTACTGGGGGCAGGTGCTAAATATCCAATCGAAATTTCAAATCTTAAAATTATTGCAGGTGCCGAAATTGCATACAAACGAGGTTTTACAAATACATTTTCGGGGCAGGAGAAAGAGAATACTGCTATTGCTCCTAACTTGCCCGATTATGTGATTGAAGGCTCACGTAAAAACAGGGGAGTGGAGTTTGTTGCTTCGCTTGCAATTCCTTTAAGCAATTTTACATCGAAACCGAAAAAAGAGAAAAAACCAAAGCCTGAACCTAAGCCCAAACCCGAACCCGAACCGGTTGTTCAAGAGGTGGATGACAGGTGTTATACAATTGAAGAAATTAACCAATTAGCCGATGATAACCTTGACATATTAAACAAAAAAATATGCATGAGCGATTTGAATTTTGAATTTGGACAAAGCACTCTAAACCGAAACTCAATTAGCTATCTGAATAAAATGATACGGCTTCTTGATCGTATTCCTTCAATGCAAATGGTTATTAGCGGACATACCGACAATGTTGGTACTGTTGAATACAATATGAACTTATCGAAAGAAAGGGCAAGCTCGGTTTATAATTATTTAATTGATAATGGCATTGAAAAAAACCGCTTGTCGTTTGAATTTTACGGTCCGAATAAACCTTTGTTTGATAACGAAACTCCCGAAAACAGACAGAAAAACCGGAGAGTTGAATTTAAAATTATTGAAGATTAGTTGAGTTCTGATTTTTTGGTTATTTTTCAGCTTCGTTATGGAAAATGCACTATTACATACCTTAGCTGATGATTATTTCGAAAAGTTTTCACAAGAGCTCAAAATACTTTCTGTGGCAGCATTAGGGGGCGGTTGCATCAATCGCGCCCTTTTTCTTGTTACAAATAAAGGAAAGTTGTTCCTGAAATGGAATAGTTCGGGTAACGCCGACTTGTTTTTACGCGAATACGAATCGCTGCTTGAGCTGAATAAAGCCGACAATGAGTTTATTGTTTTTCCAAAACCTCTTTTGGCAAAAACAATTGATTCAACTCCGGGATATTTATTAACTACTTTTCTCGAAAAAGGAACTCTTGGAAACGATGACGAAAAACTTGGCCGGGGAATAGCTCAAATGCATAAAGCACAAAACAATCAATACGGATTCGGGCACAATAATTACTGTGGTGCAACACTGCAGAATAATTCGTATACAAGCTCATGGATCGATTTTTATGCAAATAACCGCATACTGTACATTGTAAATCAAATAGCAAAAAACAAACAATGGAGTAGCGAGAACCGGAAAACTGCAGAGAGTTTTATTGCAAAAGTTCCCCATTTGCTTAACTATAAAACAAGCCCGGCACTCATACATGGCGATTTGTGGTCGGGGAATTATATGTATACAACTAAAGGGCCGGCTCTTATCGATCCCTGTGTGTGTTATTGCGACAGAGAATTCGAATTTGGGATTATGACCATGTTTGGAGGTTTTTCGCAAAAGGTATTTGATGCCTACAACGAATACTATCCTTTGATGCCGGGATGGAAAGATCGTAATCTGATTTATCAGCTATACCATGTGCTTAATCATTATTTGCTGTTTGGAGGATTTTATAAGCAGCAAGCTCTCGATATTATGAAACGCTACATTTAAACTATTTATATGTCTAATCTTTCGGTTTATAAAGCATCGGCAGGTTCCGGAAAAACTTTCAGACTTGTTCTTGAATATCTGAAAATCATTATTCGGAAACCATATAACTACAGGTATATACTGGCTGTAACGTTTACAAACAAAGCCACTACCGAAATGAAAGAACGTATTTTACGTGATTTAAACTCCCTGGCTTGTAAACAAAACAACACCTTGCTTAAAATACTGGCCAGCGAAACAAATTTGAGCGAAACAGAAATTACACAAAATGCAGCAAATGTTCTTTCGCGTGTTTTGCACGATTACGACCGCTTTTCGGTAAGCACTATCGACAGTTTTTTTCAGGGGATATTGCGGTCGTTTGCCCGCGAAAACGGTTTGTATGGAGCATACGAGGTTAATTTAGATGCCGAATTGTTGCTGAACGAAGCTTGCGACCGCTTAATGCTCGATACTGAGTTTGATAAAGATTTACGGAATTGGCTCTTATCGATGTCGGAAGATAATTTGCAAAAAAACAAAAAATGGGAAATACATCAACAGTTATTCGACTTGGGAAAGGAGCTTTTTAACGACCAATGTCAAAGCTTTTTGCTTGCCAACGACGATACGTTTTTGGGTAACCAGAAAATTAACGATCTCAAAAAAGAAGTGTATGCTAAAATAAACTGGTTTACAGCCCGTTGTACCGAATTGAGCAAAAATGATTTAATGGATTTGATATATTAGAAAAACACGAGCTGTCGGTTGATGATTTTAAAGGAAAAAGCAGTTCGTTTGCTTCAATTTTTAATAAACTCCTCAATGTTGATATTAAAACAGAATTTAATAAAACCTTTTTAAATGCAATTGATAATGTTGATAACTGGTCAACAAAAAACAGCCCGAAAATAAACCAGATAAATGATGCATACACCAATGGTTTAAATGATTTGCTTAAAGAAATATTTAATCATTTTGAGCATCATAAACACGTTTACAATACAGCAGTACTTATTCAGCGTAATTTACATTCGTTAGGAGTGTTGTCAATTTTATCAAAAAAAATACGGCAAATTGGAGCCGAAACAAACACATTGCTCATCAACGAGAGTAATATGTTGCTGAAAGGAATTATTGGGAATAACGATGCTCCGTTTATTTACGAAAAAACCGGGAATAACTACCGGCATTTTATGATTGATGAGTTTCAGGATACATCGTCAACGCAGTGGGATAATTTCAGGCCGCTGGTCGAAAACTCACTGTCATCGGGTAATTATTGTTTGGTTGTTGGCGATGTAAAACAATCGATATACCGGTGGCGAAACAGCGATTGGCAATTGCTAAACAGTCAGCTCGAAAAACAACTGAGCCATTTTGATATACAGCAAATTCATCTCGATTCGAATTGGCGCAGTTGCGAAAATGTTGTACAATTTAATAATCAATTTTTTAGCGCAGCCGGTTTGTTTATGCAACAAAACTATTCCGATGCTTTTTCCGATTCGGCAAACGAAAAAGTGTTGCACAATCACTACAAAACAACCATTACCGATGCCTTTGCCGATGTTGAACAAAAGCCGGCAAGCGGTAAAAAAGGGGGATATATTCAGTGCTGCTTGTTTGATGATAAAAATAAAGAATACGAGGACGAAACTCTTGATCAGCTTATTTGTGATATTCAGCAAATCCAAAACATGGGATACAAGGCTAAAGATATAGCTATACTTGTGCGAACCGGCAAGCAAAGCCGCTTAATTGCCGAAACAATACTATCACATAAAAAATCCAGTTCCGATTACAATTTTGAACTTGTATCGGAAGATTCATTGTACATTAACAGTTCGGCAGCAGTAAAAATGCTTGCAGCATTTATGCAGTACATTATTTCGCCTGCCGATAAAATTATTCAAGCCACAATAATTCATGAATTTTCGCACAAAATTTTTCCTCATTTAATAAAAAATGCTGCAACCCCGCCAAAATTTAACAGCACTACGCAGGCAGCTCATTTGTTTGATAATTTGTACGACGATGGTTTGTTTTTTTCGGGAAAAATCCAAGACGACTATTTTCCATTTTTTAATAAGCACGAGTATAAAAGCTTAATTCAAAACTGGAGCAACAGTAATTTAAACGATTTAATTGAAGAGTTAGTCAGGCGATATCATTTAAACAATTTGCCGGGCGAACAAGCTGCAATACAGGCGCTAAAAGATGTTGTAGACGATTTTACACGTAAAGAGGGCAGTAATTTGCACAAGTTTGTCGAATGGTGGAATACGAACAACCATAAAGTGATTATTCAATCGGCCGGCGAACGCGATGCGATACGAATTCTTACCATACACAAATCGAAAGGACTCGAATTTCCGTTTGTGTTGTTGCCGTTTTGTGATGGCGATTTTGTAAGGTCGAGCAACGGATTCACAAATAAAACACTGTGGTGTAGCTCTCCTGATAATATTTTTAACCAGTATCCAATTTTACCGGTTAATTATTCAAGTGCATTAGCCAACTCACTTTTCGCAAACGATTATTATCACGAAAAACTGCTCAGTTTTGTTGATGAACTCAACGTTTTATATGTAGCTTTTACGCGCGCCGAGAAAGGCTTGTTCATATATTCAAAAATTCAGCCCCAACAAAAAGACAGTATCGAATCGATGATAAATAATGTGTTAACAAGCCGGTTTGCTTCAAACCATTTTGTTAAAAAAGAATCGGATAATTTGTATGTTTGCGGCCATATTGAAGCTTCAGAAAAAGTACTGACAGGCAAACAAAATGAAATTAATCTTTCGGTAAACCAAAAAACAAGCAACAATGTATCGGATGCACTAAAATTGCGGTCGAATTACGAAGATTTTTTATCCGAAAATGCCGAAAGCAAAATGACGAGCATTAACCAGGGGAAAATTATGCACTATGTGTTGTCGTTAATCAACACGTTTACCGATAAAGATAAAGCGCTTAAGCGTTTGCTTATTGATGGAATAATTACCGACGAGAGTGCACATACAATGGCACAAAAAATCGACGATATTATGAACAATCCCCGGGTAAAGCTTTGGTTTAGCGGTAAATATAAAGTGTTAAACGAAACAACAATTCTATCGGCCGATTTTGGAATTCACAGACCCGACCGTGTAATGATTGACTCTGACAAGGCAATTGTTGTTGATTATAAAGCAAGCTCAATTGTTCGCAAGGCGCATAAAAAACAAGTTGAGCAATATGTGAGTTTAATTAAAAAAATGGGATATCAAACGGTTGAAGGCTATGTGTGGTATTTGCATTCGGGCGTGATAAAAAATATTGAAACAGATCAATTTGAAAATTAATTTTACAAAAATGGATAGTGTTTTTATTTGTAATAACTGTGGCTGGCAAGGCCATGAATCGGAACTCGAAACCGACAGCGTTGAAACCTGTATGGGAAACGACCAAATTGAAGTGTGTCCCCAGTGTGGCAGCATGGATGTTTTGAAAAAACAGTAAAACAAGGTTTTAGTTTTGATTTCAACCTGTGCCGATATTTTTATTTTTAATTCATGCGATACTTTTCACATTTAAGGATTATATTATATTAATTTTCGCACTATATTTGCAAATATCTTAAACTTGTTACTATGAGCCTGTCATTAACTATAATTGCACTTGGATTATTAATTTTTTCATCGCATTTATTTAACGAGTTGTTTAGCCGTACAAAAATTCCCAATGTATTGCTTCTGTTACTTATTGGTATTTTAGTAGGCCCCGTTGGCGGTATCATAACCAGCGATTTTTTTGGCGAGTTAGGAAATGTTTTCACAACAATAACCCTCATAGTCATTTTGTTCGAAAGCGGTTCGGGTTTAAACATAAAAACAATAAAAAAATCAATCGGATCGGCATCATTGCTTACCATACTCAATTTTGTAACAACCATTTTAGCAACTTTTGTTATTGCAAAATATGTTTTGTCGCTCGATAACCTGAGTGCTGTATTTATCGGAGCAATTGTAGGAGGCACCTCGTCGGCGGTGGTAATTCCCATGGTTAAACAATTAAAAATGGGAGAGAAGAGTACTTCGATACTGGTTCTTGAGTCGGCTTTAAGCGATGTGCTTTGTTTGGTGGTTGGCCTTGCTTTGCTCGATGGCCTTGCTATTGGCGAAGTTACTGTTTCGATGGTTTTTTCAAAAATGTGGAAATCGTTTTTGTTTGCAATTCTAATCGGACTTTTGGGCGGTTTTTTATGGTCGTTGGTAATTAACTCTATGCGTACAATTAAAAATTCAATGTTTACAACTCTTGCGTTTGTTTTTGTGTTGTATGGTATTGTTGAACTTTTGAGTCTGAATGGAGGTATTGCAGTGCTGTCGTTTGGTATTTTATTGGGAAATATCGATTCAATGGATCGAAGTTCAAAATTTAAACGTGTTTTGAAAATTGTAGCTTGCGGGTTCAATAACAACGAAAAAGATTTCTTTTCGGAGATTGTGTTTATTATGCAAACATATTTTTTTGTATACGTAGGAATTTCGCTACAGTTTGGTTCGTTAAAAGTATACCTGGTTGGTTTATTAATTGTTGTGCTCGTTTTGTTGCTTCGTACTCCGGTTATCCGATTGCTGACCGGTAAAAGCGTTTCGGGCCCCGAAAAATCAATAATGTCGGTTATGTCGCCCAAGGGACTTGTGCCGGCAGTGTTAGCTTCAATTCCCCTGCAGCGGGGTTATGCCAATGGAGAAATAATACTTGATCTTGGGTATTCAATTGTGCTTTTTAGTATCATCATCTCATCAATATTTGTTATTTTACTAAGCATTAATCCGAATATTTTTGGCGATTTTCAGAAAAAAATCATGAAACCGAAAAATTCAGATACCGGCGAGGCATTACAAGCTGAAAAAACATTGTCAGAGAAAACTGTATCAAACAGCGAACAAGCTGCTGCAACTGATGGAAATGATTTAAATACAAGCCACTAATATTGCTTAATCAATATTTAATCTTTTTTCGGTCAGGAATTTCCAGTATCGGCGAGGCATATGGTTTTTTTGGCATTTTAGATTTACACGTTCGCTAATGCTTATGTTTTTACAATAATTTGCCCACAGTTTCTGATATTGTACTTCATCTTCGTGCAACATATTGTTTTGAACCTTACCATCCGATACGTTGAATGTTTTATTGGTTAAAACAATTTCATCAACTTTTGAGCAATTGTAATAAAACCCATAATCGCGTTTCATGTCGTACACAATCCAATGCTGATCGGCAAAGCGATTCTTAAAATGCTTCAGGCATAAAGGCAATACATCGTATTGTGGGCTGAGTGCCGAAAAATATATGTTATCGGCAGTTAATTGAAACCGTACAAATTGCAATAGCCTTCGAGCCTCTTGTGTTACCCTTCGTGTAGCTTTTCGAACCGCCAGTATATGTTCGTTTGAGTAATTGCTTTCAACTTGCCCTATGCCGGCAAACGACATGCGTGCAAAATGATATAGGTGCATTTCGATATCTTTTTCGGCTGATAAAAATGCCAAAAAAGGCAATTGATTCAAATCCTTACTTAGTTTGCTTTGCCAGCTTTTCCAAACCCTTTCCGAATGCTCTTTGTGTGTATAAATAAAATGTGTCTGGCTAAACATGTTGTTTTGAAAATTATCGGTTCTGCATATGTCATCGGGCGTTAATTTTTGATCGTAACAATCAAAAATCACACTCAAAAATCCCTCAAATGTACCGTCATAAAGTATTATCATTGTTCACGAAGTTGTTTTTTGAAAACGACATGTTTCGTATTCTAAAATAAGATATTCTTTCTGATATTTTTTACTTTTGAGAAGTTTAATACAAACGATTTTTAAATTATGACAGACAAAACACCAACAAAAGAACTTACACAGCGTATAAAACGTTTTTCTCATTTGATGAACAATCAGTGTCCCAATTGGCAAATTGCAGTCGTTTTTAGTAAAATAAATCTTTTATATTTTACAGGTTCAATGCCCGAGGGGATGTTAATTATTGAACGCGACAAAAGCTCTGTTTTATGGGCTCGCCGGAGCTATGAACGAACTTTGGACGAATCGGATTTCGAAGATATACGGTATATGAAAAGCTACCGCGATGCGGCACAGCATTACTCAAACATAAAAGGAACAATTTATCTTGAGACAGAATTTGTACCACTGGCAATGTATCAGCGTTTTCAGAAACATTTTCCATTTGAGCAATATAAATCACTCGATTTTCAGATTGCTCAAACTCGTGCAGTAAAAAGCAATTGGGAACTTGCATTTATGAAGCAAGCCGGCGAAATTCATCGCAGGGTTTTAGAGGAAAAAGTTCCTGCTATGTTGCGTCAAAATATGAGCGAAGCCGATTTAGCTGCCGAATTATACGAGGTAATGGTTAAAGAGGGGCATCAGGGAATTGCTCGCTTTGCCATGCACGATACCGAAATTGTTGTTGCTCAACTTGGTTTTGGCGAAAATTCGTTATACCCTACAAATTTTGACGGACCCGGCGGCCAATTAGGACTTAATGCAGCTTTGCCGGGTTTGGGCAGTCGCAACCGAAAATTAAAAAAAGGCGATCTGGTTTTTATCGACATGGGGGTGGGAGTGAATGGGTATCATTCGGATAAAACGATGACTTACATGTATGGCCAAAAACTGCCCGACAAAGCTTTGGAGGCTCATAGACAATGTGTTGATATTCAGAACAGAGTAGCAAAAATGCTTAAGCCAGGTGTTATTGCCGAAGATATTTATGAGGAAGTAATGGGCGAATTGAGCGCCGATTTTATGCAGAACTTTATGGGTTATGGCAATCGACAAGCAAAATTTTTAGGACATGGTATTGGGCTTACTATTGATGAGTTTCCGGTTATAGCCAAAGGATTTAAGGTGCCGCTTGAATCGAATATGGTTTTTGCCGTTGAGCCCAAAAAAGGCATTGAAGGAATTGGTATGGTTGGGATAGAAAATACGTTTGTTGTCACTCCAAGGGGCGGACAATGCATTACCGGAAATAATGAAGGGTTAATTTTTGTTGAGTAGATTGTTATACATTTGATTTTGTTTGTAATTACCTCTCGTTTTAGCAAAGCCAAAACGAGAGGTAAGTAAATTGTTATTGGTTACAATATAGCTCGTTAGTTTTTTTAAGTTGTTGACAATATGTTGTTTGTGTTTTGCTTATTTGTTTGTCAATATTGTTGATATTTAATTTTTACAAACAAGGCCTCATGTCTGAAATCTAACGTGCTATAGTGGTAAATATGATCAGCGTTTTATGTACTTTTTGCCGTTATGGATGTAAATGCCTGAAGGGAGTCGCTCAAAATCTTTACCCAGATTGCGGCCATAAAGATCGTAGTAATAAGGTGATGAATTCTGCTTTTTTAAATCATTCATGATGTGTTCAACCCCTGCTGTATTTTGTGTCGCTCCCAGGCCGCGGGCAAAACCGGCGTAGGTATGCTTGCGGAACCAATCGAGTGTCCACAGTCCGACAGGAGTGTTAGCTCGCCATCCGCTGTTGGTCGGTGAGTCGGTAGCGCACCACTGACAAATACCCCACTGTTGGTCAGCTGGAATAATCTCCAGATACTTTTTAACAATCCATTCGTACAGCTCAGCCATACGCTGATGCATGTCTTCAGTCATATTAGCTGTTGCCACATCATTGCCGCTTGCATCTACCATGCCCATGTCTAATTCACTAATCCGAACCCATTTTCCGGTAGCTGCCATAAGATTGAAGCTGTTCTCAATAGCTCTTTTCTTACTGTTCTGAGTTGACTCATTCATGTAGCACGATATGTGCATTTGTGATCCAATGCCGTCAATCTTTGTTACACCGTCGGCTTCCCAGCGCTCAATCCATTTTATCAGCGATTTGAGTTTTCCGTTGTTGTCCCAGTCACTTTCTAGGTTGTAGTCATTGACAAAGAGTGTAAGCTTACCATCGTCGCCACCTTTGGTTGCCATAGAATTGGCATAATGAAGACGAGCCAAACGTACTGCCTGGCGCATATATTCCAAATCGCCCATATGATCCTGCCAGAAGAAATCGCCGTCATTGCCGTTGTAATGCTGAAGATCGTAAACACCATCGCCATCGGAATCACCACCCGAAATGGCCTCGTTAACTACATCCCACGCCTTTACATTGCCGCCGCAGGCTTCCATCATACCGCCAATCCATCGATCCATGGCATATACCAGCGTGTCGTGCTTGGCCTGATCTGACAGTGGAATGCCCTGAGGTAGTTGAACGTATTGGTAATCAGTAGTGATAGTGGCATCAGCTACAGTACTTTCGTCGTAGTGTCTCCATGCAAACGATGAAACATCGGTTCCATCCAACGTGCCGTTTGTTATACGTTCAACCCCATTTATCTTGAAGCTGATGTTGTCGAAATAGTAGGCGTTGGCACCGGCATATTCGTTAAGGTTGAAAGCAATTGACTGTCCGGCACTACTGAATGATCCTGTTTTGGTCACTGTCGTCCATTCTGTTGTGAAGTTGACATCGCCAACTGCCTCATAGTGTACATATTCTCCCGGAGCATTGTGTATTTGAGTGGTGGCCATAGCTACATTATCGGCACGTACTTCGGCTGAAAACTCATAACTGTCGCCATTATTAAAACTGCCCGGCTTAATCCAGAACTGGTTGTCCCATACTTCGGCATTCTTTTCTGTAGCATTCATTACGATACAGTTACGGGTAGCTATTTTTCCTTCCACCGATTTTTCAAACTTGATGTTCTTAATCCAAATGTCACCTACAAAATCTCCGTGTTGGAAAAGCAGAAAACTGTTATTAACAGTGCTTGTATAATCAATGACCACATCCGTCCAATCCGTAGTGAAGGATATTACGGCAGTTGGCCCGCCGCTCCAGTCGCCAAGTTTGCTGTGGATATTGCCTGCATCCGATCCTTTAACGGTTATGGTCATTTTGTAGTCCAAACCGTCCTCTGTCGGGATGTTGTCCATAACAATGTACTGAACATCCCAAAAGTTGTCGGTTAATTTGGTCGTATGCACCAAAAGGCCGTCACTAACGAAAGAAGTAGTAAAGCCATACGTTGTTTTGTCCGATGTCCAACCTATGCTCTTATCCTGTGTAAAATCTTTTGATTTTATCACTGACAATACAGTAGTGTCACTGTCCTCAAAAGGTTGCGGATCCATATCCTTGATCAAGCCGTTTAGATAGCCGGTAGGCTGTTGTGCATGCCATGCCAGCGTATGTCCGTATATATTTACACCGGCCTCAGTAGCGGCATTAACAAAATTGGTAACTGTGCTGAAATCCATTGAGCCGTCATTTCTCACGCAGCTTGACATCTTCATTGCATTGCCGGTTACGGTCTCAGTAAAATAGCCATTTACAACTTCGTTAACGGTATTGTTGTTCAGGTAATCGTTGGCACCTACGGCAAGGCCTAGCTTGAAGTTGGGATACTTTTCATAGTCAACATATTCTTTAAGTGGCTTATAATCTTCCAGGTATCCGTAATCTGTAGGATTCGACGGATTGCCCGTTATATAGTTTTGCGCACTTAATGTTATTGTGCCGCACGCGGCTAAAGCAAGTAAAATTAATTTCAGGTTCATAATAATTAAGGTATTATTCGTATTATATTACTATTTGTTTAAAGTTGTTGTTTACTAATTTGTTTGTCGAAACCAATGCCATTTTCTACTAAAATTATCCCACAAATATATACTATTTTTAACAACGCTTTTCCTTTTGAGGCTAACAGAGGTGGTGCCGAAAGATGGATGCGGTTATAGGGGAGTGAATATTCCTTCAGGTTTTTATTTGCCCAAATCCTGAATTATGTGCCACGTTTGCTACGCACCAGAAAACTGATTGCCAAAATCAATTTGTTGTGTCATTTTGCTAATTTCTTCAGTGAGCTTTCTTTCATTCTGATGGTGTATTACTCATCCAAAAATGCTCCGATTTTTTTAATGTGTTCGTGAATAATTTTGGTGATGGTTTCAATTTTAGCGTATTCAAAGAGTATTTTCTTTTTCCGAAGGTGTTCGTCAATGTAGTTTTCAATTTGGTTTTCGTGTACCCAGCCTCTTATTCCAATTTCGTTATTCCAGCACTCGCCAAAGGCGGTGTCAATTTCATCCCAGATATTTTCAGGTAAAGCGAAGTTTATTTGGCTGTACACTGCCTGTTTTACAAGTTCGGGGTCGATTTCACCCGATTTTGAGAAGGTGATTGTTTTTGATTCATTCGCAGTATCATCTTCTTCACTGTGCATCGCTTTCTTCATCGCTTCTTCCAGGAATGCGTTGTCTTCATCGGTGTACATACTGTCATCGGCATCGTATTGGCCGTCTTCAAAGTTGTCGATATTTATTAATCTTTCATCATCTGACATTGTTTTAAATTTTAATGGGTTAGTATTGTTGTTTTGTTTTAGCAGTTTAATATGAAAAAAATGAAGTTAGCAATTTTTATTGATGAGATGGCTACCGTTTACTGTATAATGCTGTTTCTTACTTTTATTTTGCGTAATTGGCCTTTGATTCTATATTTTCCATCGGGTATAGGGAAAACCGGATATGAATCTATAATTTCATCCCCACTACTGATGTATTGGAGGTTGTTTTGTTCTACCTCAATTGTATAGCCTACTTTTAATTTATATTCTACGACAGTTAAGATCTTTGCAATTTTACTCTCTTGAATTTCATATATGAAATCGTTATTGTCCGTTAAGCGGGTGTTGGGTACAGTTTTGCCGTTAATTGTAATTCGTTTATTTTTGTAGTTATAAACTGAGCCAATAGCGCCATTTTCAATTTCTACTGTATGGTTGTTTTTTAATTGCACACTTAAATTTCTGCAAACATCTTTAATTATGCCGTTTTCGATGTGATATGATAATTCTTTATTTTCTGTAAGATAACAGCCATCCGCAATGTTGCTTATAAAATACTTATAATCAATCTGTCTTACTTCATGGCCGATGTAATCATCTAAATGTGTGCTATTCTTTGCAAAATAAATCTGCATGATATTGCCGCCTAACAGTTTTTGTTCCTTGATATTGAATTCTATGTTATTAAGCTTGTTTAAGTATTTGGGGATATTATAGTCGGGAATAGTGTTTTCATTAGAAAGGGCAAAAAAATCGTTGCTGGTACCATCCTTTTTCAGGATAAGTACGTTTTCATCAACAAACTGCTCATTAAGCAATATTTTATCATATACTCTATCAATTAATAGTGATTTGGCTTCGGGATAATATTCCCATGAGCCTTTTTTCACAATACCATTTTTCGATAAAATAAGTTCGTAATTATTCTTAAAAATAAGCTTTTGTATCTCACCATTTTCATCAATAAGAGTCCATGGTTTGTTAATCAACACACCTTTTTTCTTAAGTGTTTGAGAAGAATTTGATAATGATTTTATTAGATATTTGATAACATCATTCATAAGAATGTGAATTTTAATGATTGTTGGTTAGCTCGTTTAAAATTAGTTTTTTTTTTGAAATTTAAAACGGGTTGGATTATTCCATAAGGCATTTAGCCAATTGTGAATATGCTGGCTTTATAGGGGCTGATTAGGCAAATTACAAAGAAGGCAGTTTTTTGTCGATAATAGTAGCCTTTGTTGAGCGAAATATTTGCTGTAATGTTGTCGAACCTGCCTTATTCATAAAAGGTGAGTGAAAACGGCAGGCTGGGACGACTGGTGTAAAACCACTCGTTGCGCTGCGCTATACGAGTGGTAGCAGGTGTGGTATAGACTAATATAAAAGCAGCTATTGAGTTGCTTTTTATAATTCCATAATTGTTTGTTAACTTAGCAAACGATAAAAAAGTTTTAGCAAAAGCCAAAAATCTCCATTATTTATAGGTTTATGGAGATTATGAACGAGCTATTTCTCAATCAAATAGCTATGGATATAAAATCGCACTTACCAACCATTTTGACCTTTATCGGGGGAGCTCTAACAATTGTTGGTGTTGCCTGGGCTTCAATTCGAAATAGCGAGACACAAA
>CAZARW010000005.1:0-73135 GCA_964487645.1 uncultured Prolixibacteraceae bacterium | reverse complement strand
GCAAGCTCGAAATGCAACAATTTTACGCAAAACTTATCGACCTGAAACAACAAAACAAAGCCCTGTGGAATGGCTGCGAGGGTGGCGATATTCAATTTATTGACAACTCAGCAAATAATAATCTGATTATTTTTACTCGCAACAGCAACAACAATTGCCTGGTATGTGCATTTAATCTATCGGAGCAAAAGCAAAGCGATTCGTTTTCAAAAAATACATTAAACGGAGAGTATATCAATGCAATGACCGGAGAAAAAACAAAACTCACTGGTGATGAAATAATTGAACTGGAAGCCTGGGAATATAAAATATTTATACATTAAGAAACCTGCAACCCATAAATATATTGCAAAAAAAAATGCCTTTTACCAAGGCATTTTTTTGTTTATATACTGGCTAATCGTCTGATTGTGTTAATATCGAGAAACCTGATTTTACGCCCCCTGAGCTCAATAAGGCCATCTTGTTTAAACTCTGATAAAAGCCTGATAACCGACTCGGTTGCAGTACCAACCATATTCGCTAACTCTTCGCGGGTAAGAGCAATCTGCAAGGTGTTGTTTTCATCAACATCAAAGCTATCTTTTAACAATAAGAGCACCTCGGCCAGGCGTTCACGAACAGTTTTTTGTGCAATATCGGTAATATAATCGTTTGCTTCGCGCAACTCACGGCATAAAATCTGAATCATCCAATGCGAAAATTTCCAATTGTTTTCGAGCAAAAACAACAGAGTAGGATAAGGAATATGACACAATACAGCTTCGTCAATTACTTTTGCAGTAGTGCAGGCCAGTTCTTGACTAAGCAATGAACGAAACGCAATAATATCGCCATTTTTCACAAAACGAATAATCTGTTCCTTGCCGTCAATTCCGGTTTTATATATTTTAAGAATTCCCCGTGTAACACAATAAAAACCAGTAAGCCGGCTTCCCTCACGGTATACAACACTTCCTTTATTGTAAACCTGACAGGTTTTATCATAATTTAATTTTGCAATTTCGGTATCGGTTAAATGTTTAAAAAACTTAAACCCCGACAAATCAGTTTCTTCGGGCGAAGGTTTATAAACTGAACTTCTCATATCTTATCTTGTTTTATTAAGAGCAAAAGCCATTTTTTATGTAAAGATAGCTAATCTTATTATTGAATTACAATTTAAGCATTATATAAATTGGGTAAATACAATATGCATATAAAGTGATAAAAATTACACATTTTATTGATCGAATTTCCTTTTTTGCGACCAAATAAAAACAGATAAATATGAAACAAGAAACATTAATGAGCTGGAAAGGCAACATGGAATTTGAGACCGAACTATTCGGCCATACACTAACCCTTGATGCTTCGGAAGAATCGGGAGGAAACAACAAAGGCCCACGTCCTAAAGTACTTATGTTAACTGCTTTGGCAGGATGCACCGGTATGGATGTAATTATGATTTTAAGAAAAATGAAAATTCAACCCGAGATGTTTAATGTCAGAGTTGATGGATATTTGACCGAAGATGAGCCAAAGCAATACAACAAAATGCACCTTATTTATGAGTTTAAGGGCGATAATTTGTCAGAGAATAAATTAAAAAAAGCCATTGAATTATCGCAAGAGAAATATTGCGGTGTATCGGCTATGTATAAAAAAGCCATCGAATTAACATACGAAATACGAATGTTGTAACTATTTTTGCAGCTTTATAAAAGCACAATTACTGAATCGACACAAATGAAAATTGGCAACATTAATTTAGGAGATATACCGCTTTTTTTAGCACCCATGGAGGACGTAACATACAAATCGTTTCGTTACATGTGCAAAAAATATGGTGCCGATGTAATGTATACCGAATTTATAGCCAGCGAAGCTTTGATTAGGGATGTAAAAAAAACAAAGCAAAAAATGACCTTGTTTGATTTTGACAGGCCTGTAGCAATCCAAATATTTGGACACAATATCAATTCGATGGTTGATGCAGCTAAAGTTGCCGAAGAGTTTTCGCCCGATTTTATCGACATTAATTATGGCTGCCCAATGAAACGTATAGTAAAAAAAGGGGCCGGTGCAGCAATGTTGCTCAATGTTGATAAAATGGTTGAAATGACACGTCGTATTGTCGATGCTGTAAATGTGCCGGTTACTGCAAAAACCCGTTTAGGGTGGGACGAAAACAGCAAAAACATTGTTGAAGTTTCGGAACGTTTGCAAGATACAGGCATTGCAGCTCTTGCTATACACGGACGTACGCGCAGCCAGCTATATACCGGTAAAGCCGACTGGAGCCTCATTGCCGATGTAAAAAACAACCAGAGAATACATATTCCAATTATAGGAAATGGCGATATTAACGGCCCTGTTAAAGCAAAACAATTTAAAGAGCAAACCGGTGTTGATGCTTTAATGATTGGACGTGGAGCAATTGGCAGACCATGGATATTTAAAGAAATTAAACACTATTTTGATACAGGCGAAATTTTACCTCCGCCTACAGTACCCGAAGTGGTTGAAAATGTAAAAGAACAACTGAACATTTCGGCAGGATGGAAAGATGATCAAACACGTGCTGTATTTGAAATGCGCCGTCATTTTGCAAAATATTTTCCGGCTCTGCCGCATTTCAGAGAAATGCGTATTGAATTGCTCAGAGCAAACTCGTATTCCGAAGTACAAAATATTTTAACAAAAATTGCCGATAAATACCATAACACCAGGGTTGACTACACCGATGTAAGCTTAAACTAAAATCACTATGGAAAAATATAACACTCAATTAGTATTTTCTGCAATTGTAATTATTGGCTTGCTAATTATCCGGTTTATTGTAAAATACTCTATAAATAAAACACTCAAAAAGTTTAATTTTTCGCTGCAACGACGAAGAATGACAATTAAAATTCTACACTTTTTTTTGGGTACAAGCGCAGTATTTGCTTTTGTTGCAATTTGGGGTATCGAAAAAGAAAAGCTTGTTATTTTTATTTCGTCGGTGCTTACCATTATTGGTATCGCTTTTTTTGCACAATGGTCAATCCTGGCAAATATTACTGCCGGGTTTATTTTGTTTTTCAACCATCCACTAAAAATAGGCAGCCGAATTAAAGTACTCGAAAAAGATTTTATTATCGAAGGAATGGTTGATGATATAACTTTTTTCTTTGTACACATTAAAACCAAAAAGGGCGAGCGCATAACCATTCCGAACTCAATAGTTTTGCAAAAAAACATTTTAGTCGAAAGCGAACATCCCAAAAAGCAATCATCAAAATCGGTGTCCGAAAAAACTACATAATTGCCTTACCAGTTTTAAAGTCGAAGAAAGTTTTTCGCATAAGATTTGCCAAATTCAATTCGTAGTTAATATATGCCTCAAGGTGTGAAGTATAAGCAGTATTTAGCCTTACCCTCTCAAGAGCCAAAGCCTGACTGTCGATTTCGCCATCGGAATACCGTGCACGTGTAATTTCAAAACTTTTTTCGGCAACCAACACATTTCGCTCAAGCAACTGTAAGCGTTTAAGGCTGCTGTTAAGATCGGCTACAAGGTTTTTAATTTCGGTTTCGATAGCTCGGGTAATTGATGCTTTATCGTATAGGTTTTTTTGCATTCGCGCTTCGGCTGCACGAACCAGAGCACGGTTTTCGCCCCAATCAACTATAGGAATATTGATTGTAATTCCAATCCCAAAATTACCCGGACGGTTCTGAAAATCGGTAAACGAATTGTTGATTGCAGTACCTACGCGGGTATCAATACTCGAATTATTCACTCCAATTTTTTCGTAATAAGCATTCAAATCTCCGGTAATCATACCTTCGGCTTTTTGCCGTTGAATATTCATTCGCGAGAGCTCAATCTGAATATCGCGTTCCTGCAGTTCGAGCCGGTTTTCGAGAGCCAGAGCAACGGCTTTATTCACATCAACAATAACCGTTTGATAATCCATTTCGCTCGAGATAATGATTTTATCGTCGAGCCCGATACCAATTAGCTCTTTAAAACTATTTTGCGCCGATTGCTGCTCAATTAACGCCAGATCGTAGTTGTTTTGAGCTTCGGCTAAATCAACCTCCATTTGCAGAGCATCAACTTCGCGAATAAGGCCGGCCTCGAATTTATTTTTAGCAATTTCGAATGCTTCGGTTTGACGCTCAAGATTCATGCGTGCAATTTCTTCGCGTTTTTGTACCGATAATAAACGATAAAACGAACTGCTTACATTGTACTCAAGATTCAGCTCTTCGCGTTTTAGCCGTTTTTGAGTTTCCTGATATGCAAGTTCGGCTGTTTTAAATGATGATTTAATGTTGTTGTATCCGTATAAAGCATCAATTGGTTGCGAAAATCCAAAACGGGTATCCATACGCAACCATCGGCTGCTTTCGTTAAAATCGTCGGTGCTAAAAAGCCCCGAAGTAATGTATAAACGCCCATCGGTAGGCAATGGTTGATTTATTGTAAGATTTGACCCCAGTACCGATTGACGTACAGGGTAAAAAGTAATTCCGGTACTGTCTTCAAACTGTCTTACAGTTTCGGTATATTCGGGCGAAGTAAGAGTTAAATCGACATGTGTTTTAAAACGGCTGGTAGCAGAGTGAAGATTATATTCTGCAATTTTCAGATCTTGTTTTAAACTTAACATATCGAGGCTTTTCATTTTTGCTATTGAAATGCTTTGCTCAAGAGTGAGCATATAAACTTCGGATTTTGCTGTTAAGTTGAATAATACGAGCAATGCAATAATAAGAACAAAACGTTTTATGTACATATTGTTGAGCATTTTATTTGTTATTTTTATTTGCCTCATCAGTAAAAATCATTCCATCTTTTAAGTAGATAGTCCGATTGGCATAGTTTGCTATTTCTTTTTCGTGAGTAATTAAAATAATTGTATTTCCTTCGTTATGCAAATCGTCGAAAAGGTGCATAATTTCGTCACCGGTTTTCGAATCGAGAGCACCAGTTGGTTCGTCGGCCAATAAAATACCCGGGTTTGTAACCAAAGCTCTGGCTATAGCCACCCGTTGCCTTTGTCCGCCACTTAGCTCGGCAGGTTTATGGCTCATCCTATCAGCAAGCCCAACACGTTCGAGAGCTTTTACTGCACGCTCTTTACGTTCGGTTTTGTGCACTCCTGCATACATTAACGGAAGTTCTACATTATGCAAAGCACTCATACGTGGTAACAAATTAAAGGTTTGAAAAATAAACCCAATTTCGCGGTTTCGCATTATCGATAACTCATCGTCGGTAAGTGTACTTACATTAACCTTATTAAAAAGATAATTCCCTTGGGTTGGAGTATCAAGGCATCCAAGTATGTTCATCAGGGTTGATTTACCTGAACCCGATGGCCCCATAATTGCCACATATTCATTTTTCCGAATTTTGAGGTTTATGTGTTTTAAAGCATTTACCCTCACTTCGCCCATCAAATAATCTTTCTGTAAATTTTGTATTTCAATCAGCATAATCTTTTGTTTTTTTTACTCGTAGCGTATCGATTCAATAGGCTTAAGATTGGCAGCATTTTTTGCAGGCAAATACCCAAAACTGATACCTACAACAACCGAAAACCCAAATGCAACAAACACCGAATAAATACGAATAAAAGTTGTAACATCGGTAAAAAATGTAATGAGCAGCGAGAGCGATATTCCAACAATAACGCCAATAATTCCGCCGGTAATGCTTATAGCTACAGCTTCGGTTACAAACTGGCTCATAATATCGGCCTTGCGAGCTCCAATGGCTCGTCGTATACCAATTTCGCGAGTGCGTTCCATAACAGTAGCCAGCATTATGTTCATAATACCGATACCTCCTACAATAAGCGATATTGCAGCAATTGCTCCTAAAAGGATGTTGTAAATACGCCGTTCTTTTTCTTCTTGTTTTAACAACTCGTAGGGAATTATTATGCTGTAATCGTCATTGTTGTAATGATGCCTCTGCAAAATACCTTCGATAAGTTCGGCTGTTTGAGGCAGGTGTTCTGAACTCTCAGATTTTACGGTTATTTGCTTGATTTTACTAGCGAGTTGATTTTCGAGTTCAAAGCGATTCAGAAAAGTTGAGAGCGGAATATAAACATCGTTATTCAAATCGCGCGATGCCAGCTCACCCACTGTTTCGGTAAAAAGTGCTTTCGATTTCATAACACCAACAACTTCGAGCCACTGATCGTCGACTTTAACCATTTTACCAATAGGATCCTGATTTTGAAAGAGTGATTTTACCAATCCGGCTCCAAGTACACATACTTTAAGTTTTCGATTATAATGATCGGAATTTATAAAGCTTCCATGAGCTGGTTGATAATTTAATATATCGATAAATTCGGGCGTAATTCCAATAATGGTTGACTTAGCCGATTTGTCGGCAAAACGAATTTCGGCACTTTTTTCGGCCTGAGGTGCAATACCTACTACCCCCGGTATAATATCTTTTATTACCTGAGCATCGTTAAGCGACAAACCTTGTGAGAATTTAGCCCTTACCTCCTCGAGCTCAGAATCGGACAAGTCTTTATCGCGCACAATAATGTTGCTTACCCCCAAATCCTGATATTTTGCAATTGCCTCGCGTTTGGCTCCTTCGCCAATCGACAGCATTGCAATTACCGAAGCTACCCCAAAAATTATCCCTAACATGGTAAGAAACGATCTGAATTTATGATCGATTAAGCCACTCACGGCAATTTTAATATTTTCTTCGAATTGCATGTGCTATAATTTTTTAGTTTGATCAACTTTATCGGGAGAGATTATTTTTTGGCCCTTTGTTAATCCGCTTTCGATAACAATAAACCGGTTATTTGCCTGGCCCGTAATTACTTCGGTTTTTTTGCTTCCACCGGCAGTTTTATGGTATACATATCGTTTATCGTTTTCAATTTCGATGTAATTTCCCGGAACATAAAGCACATTGCTGAGTTGCTTACAAATAAACTCACAACTTACAGTCATACCGGGCTTTAATCGTTGGTCAGACACCAGCATGTTTACTTCAACATCAAATACTTTTTGTCTCGAGTCGTTATCAAGTGGCCTGCAAAGCTTGCTAATCGACGATACTTCACCATCAAAAGTTACATCGGGCAAAGCGTCGAGTCGTACATTCACTTTTTGTCCGGTTTTTACTTTCATAAAATCTGCTTCGTTTATTACCGTATTTACTTTCATCCAGGTTAAATCGGGTACATTTCCAAGCGAATTTCCTACATACACCTCGTCGCCAATAGCAATTTGCTGGCGCGAGCGTCGTTTTCGGGCTATTTGGAAAATTCCGGGTATAGGTGTTCGTATTGTTAATTGATCGAGTACCTGGTATGCTTCATTAATTTGATCGCGAATTTGTTGCACCCTTATTTTTTGAATTTGCAGTTGTTTTTCGGAAATAACCTGATAAAACTCGATACTTTTTTTCACCTTTTCGAGCCTTATTTTAGCTTGTTCAAATTCAATTGCTTTTCGCTTTTTTGCACGTTCCGATTCGAAACGATATTGTTCTACCTCAATTTTTTTTAGTTCGAATGAAGCCTCTTCGCTTTTTAATGTCGATTGCAACTCGTTGTTTCGGTTATCAATTTCGACAAGTATTTTTTCGAGGTTTGCTTTTTGGGTTTCGTATTGGGTTTCGCGATCGATAATAAATTTTTGTACTTCGGAAGGATCAAATTGAATAATTGAATCGCCGGCCTGCACCCGTGTACCATGCTCAAGCAGTCCGATAATTCGCATTTCGTACCAATAGCGTCCAAAACGCTGCATAACAAATGCCCGGGTATTCACGGCCATCAGTTCGCCGGTTTCGGTTACAGTTTGAGTAAAAACACCTTTTTTTACTGTGTATTCGCCGGATTTTTCGGGAGTGCACGAAAGCAACACAAGCGATAAAAGTACCGACAAAACAATGAGAATACGTATTTTTTGTGTTTGTATCATTGTGTTACTGTTTTTGTGATTCTTCGGATTGAGCATAAGGATTTATCATGGCAACCTTTTCGTTTGCTTTCAATCCGCGTTTTATAATTACATAATCGGTGTTTCGCTGCCCGGTTTCAACCTCGCGTTTTTCAAAACCATTATTGTTTTTCACATATACAAAATCGGTTTGTGATTCTGCATTCATAGCTTCGAGCGGTACAAAAATTACATCATCAATTTTATCAACAATAATACGACAACTAACCGTAAGCCCCGGCATCAAATTTTCTGAATTCGATTTAATCAAAATATCAACAGGGAAAACTTTAATTTTTGAATCACGATCTTTATTCACAGCAAGATTGGCAACCGATAATACTTCGGCAGAGTAAATACTGTCTGAAAACGCGTCGGGTTTAATCTCGGCAGGCATTCCGGTCGATATTTTCGAAATATCTACTTCGTTTATTTGTACACTTGCTTTAAGGGAGCTCAAATCGGGCAGTTCAATGAGTGTATATCCACTCCAACACTGATCGCCAATTTGAAATTTAGCATCGCTGCTCCAATTTTGTGCAATAATTGCAATTCCCGGCGATGGCGATATAAGAAATAAGTTCGATAATGTTTCGTATCCTTCGGCAAGTTCTTGCTCCGATTGCCTGATTTCGAGCATTTTTTGTTTGATTTCTTCTTGTTGAATTTTTTTACGGTTTTCGATTTGCTCAATAGCTTTATCAAGAGCAATATTTGCTTTTTCCATGTTGAGCCTGATTTCTTGTTTTTTGATATCGGCCTCGTAATTTGCAGCTTCGAACTCAATTTTCGAAATTTCTTGCGAAAGGCGAGTAATTTCGAGGTCGGCTTCGAGTTCAACGATAGCCGATTGATGTTCGGCTTTAAGCTTTACTAATTCGGCGTTTTTCATTTCGAGATTTGCTTCCGAATCAACAATTGCTTTTCGTACCTCCGAGGGATCGAATACCACCAGCGTATCGCCAGTCTGAACCTCTGTTCCGTCGTCAACTATATCAATAATTTTAAGCATTCCGTAACGCCACGAAATATTTGGTGAATTAATGTTTGTTGAACGTATAGCATCAATACTTCCTTCTTCAAAAATGTCGAGATAAAAGGTTCCCTGCTGCACGTTGGCAACAGGAATTTCGGTTTTATTATTTTTGCTGCACGAAAAGAATAAAAGCAGAACAATTATTGGTAAAATGTTTCTCATTTGTATATTTTTTTATGTCGAATTATCGCATGTTCGGTTTGTGAATAATTACAGGCTTTTCGGGTTTTTGAGGAAGGTGATTATTGCCTTGTTTTTGTTTTGCAATATTGGCTGCAGTAAGAACCGAATCGGGTAAAAATGCTTTTTTATAAATTTTTGAAGCCTTGGGCTTTATAAGCGAAACGGTTTCGTTGCCATTAAGGCCGGCAATTATTACAGCCGATTTGGGCGAGTTTTCGCCTAATAAAACCTGCTGTTGTTTATAAGCATTGTGCTTATTTTTAATATATACAACTTTTGCCGAATCCTGATCAAAAATTGCCAGTTGAGGCACAACAACAGTATCGGTAATTTGCTCAATAATTACTTTACAATTTGCCGAAATCCCAATTTCGGGCAAAGTAATAAAACTGTCGATTGATGCCGAAATTTCAAATTCACGAATTTTTGAATTTCGGCTAACAGGCTGCCCCATTGCTGCTTTTTTAGTAATTTTTCCCCATGCTGAATTACCCGGAATTGCATCAAACGAAAACTGTACCCGGTTATTTAAGGCAATACGTTTATAATTGGTTTCGCTTGCCATAATTGTTGCTTTAACAACAGTGCTGTTTGGAATTTCAGCAACTTGTATTCCGGCCCATACCTCGTCACCTTCTTTTATTTTTTCGCGGGTATAGCGTAAACGCGAGCGTATAGCAATCCCATCACATGGTGCAAGCATAACCATCTGATCGAGCAATAATTTTATGCTTTGTGCCTGCATTTTATCTTGTGAAATTTTAAGTTCAAGTTTTCGCAATTCGGATTCGTTTATTTGCTCTAAAAAACGAAGCTTTTTTTCATATTTTTCTTTTTCGATTTGAGCTATTTGCAATTGCAATTCTTTTATTTTTCGTTTGTGTTTAGGCAAATAAAGCAACTGAGCCGAATCGAGATTTGCAATGGCTGCTTGTGCTTCGTTATTTTTTACCTGAGCCTCAAGCAAGGCGTAGCTCATTTCGAGATCGGCTTTTCCTTTATTGTATAAAGCTTCCGACTGCTCAACTGTATTGAGTAACGTTTCGTAATGATTTGTATACTCGCGGTTTTCGATTATGCATATGGTATCACCTTTGTTTACCCATGTTCCATCTTCGATAATGTATATCACATCACCGCTTAAGCGTCCGGGACAAATTACACTTGCCGAATTTGCAGCCTCAACCACGCCTAAAAGTTCAATAGAATTTGAATATGTTTGACGGGTAAGATTAATATGGTGAATATTCTCGGTTGATTTTGTACACGAAAAAAAAATCATAAATAAAAGCACGGGCAATAAAACAGCATGTATATGCTTAAAATACAAAAAATTGCCAATACTTTTTTTCATAATTTGTTGTTAAAAAATGAATTCCTAAATTTTACAAAATCACTCAATAAATTAAAAGCAATATTTTAAAAAATTGGATTGACCCTGTTGATAAGTTTTGCATTCAATATTCTCTAAAAATAGTTATTTGACTACAAATACACTAAAATGTTTAAAAAAACCAACTACAGATTAAATAAGAATTTACAAAAAAATAAAACGGATTATTTGGGATTTAGAATATCCCGGGCAGGTAAAAATGAATTTCAAAGTAATTAAGAGCGGGAAACGGGATTCGGACCCGCGACCCTCAGCTTGGGAAGCTGATGCTCTACCCCTGAGCTACTCCCGCTTATGAGTAAAATTATAAAATATTATCAGAAAATAATGCAAGCAAAATAATAAATTCAATAATATTAAAAAGCCAGTTGCTGTTGTAATTTGGCGCTTTTAATTTTTTCTTTTTCCGATTTACGGTAAGCATATACTACCCCATATTGCTTTGATTTTTCGCGTTTAAGCGAATCGGGTAAAAAGCTAAAATAGTTTTCGGTTTCGTTCCAAATTTTTTGAATAAGTTCGTTTGCCTCATCGCGCAAATCGTTTACCATATTTGAATTACGCCCCGTTGTTTCCTGAAGTTTTTTCTGAAAATGGTGAGCCTCGGCAAACTTTTCGAAGTTAACCTTAACAAGAGCTATCGAAGGATTGTAAAATGGAACACCACCATTTGAAATTCTGTCTCTATCGCCTTCGATAATTTGCTTACCCCAGTATAATACATCCGACTCGGTATTAAGAGGAGGCAATGCATTATCAAATTTTTCGAGTTTATAGTATTTTCTGATTTCCGGTTTCTGCTCACCACGGCTAATAGCCATATTCATTACCTGCACATAATGCGAAACATACATACGTGCTTTGCGCAGAGCTTCGTTATAGTCTTTACTTTTTTGTACCTGGTTATTACGTGCAGCTTCGAGCAATATTACTGCATTCTGAAAACGAGGTAAAAACGTACGTAAATTTTGTCCGGTTCCCGACGAAATGGGATGAGAATCGGTAGCAACTTGCTCAAATTTTTTAAAGGCTCGCTCAAGAGCACGCAATCGGGCTTTATCGGTATTGGGTAATCGGCGATATGGCATAATACTCCATTTTTATGCGAAATTAGATGAAATAAACATGCATATCATTTTTTTACCTTGTATTTTATTAACCAATTTTCAACAGATAAAACACCAATGGCGTATTGCAATACAAAAAAAGCCTTGTGCTTAATGATGCACAAGGCTTTAATTATTTGTTGAATAAATCTAAACTTGCTTACTTTTTAAACGAATAGCTAATTGTATTGAAACCATCGCTAATATTTGCAGTATATTCACCACTTGTAAGTTTCTTCATATCAAAACCTGCAGTAATTGCAAAATCGGCTCCCAGTGTTTTCGAGTACAATACACCATCTTCATCTTTAATTGTAATGTATAAAGGTTTTTGCTGGTGGTTTAAAGCCGACAGTTTTAGTACATTATTATCGAACTCAAAATAAGGGTTAAAATCGCTTTTATTTTCGTCAATTTTAACGCTGCTATTCGATACGCTGAAATAAGCCTCTTGAGTGCCAGCATTGTTTTTTACAACAATTTTGTAATCGCCGTTTTTGAGGTTTTTGAAATCAAAAACTTTTGAGTAATTGACAGCATTAATTTTTCCTTCGCGATAATACAATACTTCACCGTTTGTATCTTCAACTGTAAGTTCCGATGTTAGATTGTGCTGATTATTCATTACAACAATAGCGCGCTCATTTGTATATGGAACCAGTTTCAAATTGGTAGTTTCGCCTGCATTTACTTTCAATGCCAATAACGCAACCAATACAATCACTGTGAAAATATTTGTTGCTAAATACATGTTTTTTGCTTTCATTTTTCTGATCTTTAAATTCATTATCTAAACTTTGATAGTGCAAACATAGCATGTTGTACAACACAATGCTGTAAAACATGTTTTAAATATTTGTTAATTCGTTTTATTTTACTAAATAAAGTCGCCTTATTGTCGCATGTGCCTCTTTTTCTGATACTTAAGCATCACGGGCTAAATGTAAAATAATTATTAACATAGAACCATTTTAAATTAGTGTTACCAAAATTGGCATCAAACGCACAAGAGTTTTTATAAATCTTATTCATTTTCGCTTATGTTTTCAATACATTTGACCATGAATTTTGCTCCTACACAAAAAGCAAACAACACAATTAGTTTATACTCGTAATGCGGTTCATTTAAAAAATGAAATAAAGATTTAAACGGATGAAATATAATTTTGATGAAATAATTGACAGGCGCAACAGCAATTGCATGAAATACGACAATTGCGAAGCGATATTTGGTAAATCGGACATACTCCCTATGTGGGTTGCCGATACAGATTTCAGAACACCACACTTTATTACCGATGCAATACAAAAGCGAGCTTCACATCCTGTTTACGGGTATCCTATTATTCCCGACTCGTATTATCAATCGATAATTGAATGGCAAAAAAAACGGCATAACTGGAATGTTCAAAAAGAATGGATAACATTTAGCCCAAATGTAGTTACAGGCATTGCCTCGCTTGTGCTTTCGCTGACTATGCCGGGCGACAAAATTATCGTTCAGCCTCCTGTATATTTTCCGTTTTTTCATGTTGTTGAAGCAAACAATCGTGTATTGGTTGAAAATACTTTGGCATATAAAAACGGCCGTTACACGTTTGATATCGATCAATTAAAAAAAGTGATTGATAAAAACACAAAAATGCTCATTTTATGCAGTCCGCATAATCCGGGTGGTATGGTTTGGTCTCGCGAAGAGTTAGTTGCCCTTGGAGATATTTGTATCGAGAACAACATTATTGTAGTATCTGACGAGATTCATGCTGACATAATATTTGGGGCACATAAACACACTCCCTTTGCATCAATATCCGAAAAATATGCTCAAAACAGCATCGTATCTATGTCGGCAAGTAAAACCTTTAATGTTGCCGGATTGTCTTCATCGTATCTGATTATTCAAAACAAAGAGCACAAGCAGGCTTACGATAATTTTATGAAAGGTACACATATTGGTTCAGGCAATTTTTTTGGTGTAATAGCTACCGAATCGGCCTATTTAAATGGAGAAGAATGGCTCGAACAACTTAAAGCATATCTTTGGGAGAATTATTTATACTTTGAAAATTACATTAACCAATACATACCCGGCATCGAAATAATAAAACCCGAAAGCACATTTTTGCTCTGGCTTGATGTATCGGGAACCGGAATGACCGGAATGGAAGCTTATCAAAAACTTGTTGACGAAGGATTAGGAGTTAGCCCGGGAAAACTTTTTGGCACCGGCGGCGATCAGTTTTTACGTATAAACATTGGTTGCCCACTTAGTGTAATAAAACAAGCGCTCGAAATAATGAAACATGTTTTTGCATAAATTATGAATAATTCAGGCTACAGCTTATTGACTTACCTGCTTAACATCGTTGGTAAGAATAATGATTTTGTTGTTTAGACACTCGATAAATCCGCCGTCAATTTCAAATAAGATTTTATTGTCGTTATGATCGACAATATGAATTACTCCCTTTTCGAGCGACGAAATAATCGGGGCATGGTTATACAAAATCTGAAAAGGACCTTTTGAACCCGGTACCTTTACCGAAGTAATATCGTCGTTGTAAACGAGTTTTTGCCTTGTATTTATTTCGAGATTAATCATAAGCACTACACCAACAGGTATTATTTTGATTTTGCAAGCATTTTTTCGCCTTTTGCAATTGCCTGCTCAATTGTACCAACAAGATTAAACGCAGCTTCGGGCAAATAATCGGTTTCGCCACTTAAAATTTTATTAAATCCTTTAATTGTATTTTCAATTGAAACAAGTTCGCCACTAAGGCCGGTAAACTGTTCGGCAACAAAAAAAGGTTGTGATAAAAATCGCTGTACACGTCGTGCACGGTGCACAACCAAGCGGTCGTCTTCACTTAATTCGTCCATTCCCAAAATTGCAATGATGTCTTGCAATTCTTTATATCGTTGTAAAATATTTTTCACATTTTGAGCACAGTTGTAATGCTCGTCGCCCACAATTTCGGGAGAAAGAATACGCGAGCTGGAATCGAGAGGATCGACAGCCGGATAAATACCTTGTTCAACAATTTTTCGGCTTAGTACAGTTGTAGCATCAAGGTGTGCAAAAGTAGTTGCAGGTGCGGGGTCGGTAAGATCGTCGGCCGGCACATATACTGCCTGTACCGATGTAATAGATCCGTGTTTGGTTGAGCTAATGCGTTCCTGCATCACCCCCATTTCGCTGGCTAAAGTAGGCTGGTATCCCACTGCCGAGGGCATACGGCCCAAAAGTGCCGATACTTCGGATCCGGCTTGTGTAAAACGGAAAATATTATCGATAAAGAAAAGGATATTACGCCCACCTGATTTTTTATCACCATCGCGTAAACTTTCGGCTATTGAAAGGCCCGAGAGTGCAACACGTGCCCGTGCCCCGGGGGGTTCATTCATTTGTCCAAAAACAAGTGCAAGTTTCGATTTTGACAGTTTTTCGAGATTAACTTTCGATAAATCCCATTTTCCGGCTTTCATCGATTCACGAAAATCGTCGCCATAATCAATAATACCGGTTTCAATCATCTCGCGCAATAAATCGTTTCCTTCGCGGGTGCGTTCACCAACTCCGGCAAAAACCGATAAGCCCGAGTAAGCCATTGCAATATTGTTTATAAGCTCTTGAATAAGTACTGTTTTCCCAACACCAGCACCTCCAAAAAGTCCAATTTTTCCACCTTTTGCATAGGGTTCAATTAAATCAATCACTTTTATGCCGGTTGACAAAATTTCGGTTTCGGTGGTTAATTCGGTATATGCCGGTGGGTCGCGATGTATGCTTACTCCATTTTCTTTCGATACAGCGGGTAAGCCATCAACAGGCAAGCCAGTAACATTAAGCAAACGGCCAAGCGATTTATCTCCCGATGGCATAATAATCGACGATCCTGTGGCTACAACATCGAGCCCTCGGCGCAAACCATCGGTCGATTCCATAGCAATTGTGCGTACAGTTTTTTCGCCAATATGTTGCTGACATTCTAAAACAAGCGGATTTTCGTTTTCGCGAATAATTTCTAGTGCCTCGTAAATATCAGGTAAATCGGAACTTTTATCGAAAACCACATCAACTACAGGCCCAATCACCTGTAATATTTTCCCCTTTACGCTCATATCAAAAAGTTTGGTAAGTTAAAAATTCTTTATTGTACTATCGATCTTTAAATTAATGCTTTTTGAAGCATATTACAAAATCAAACGATCTAATAAAGATAAACGATTCAAGATTAATTAGCTTACTCTTTTCATCATTTTTTTGGCAATACTTATCAATTCAGTTTTTTTTGCTGTTTCGACACGTACATTTTCAAGATTTTTAATTGCCAGGTTGTAGTAGGTGTTCATTTGAGCATAAACCTCACTCTGAATTTGTAATTGCTCATAAATTGCAATCACTTGTTCAATTTTTTTTGCCCTATCAGTCTGATTATCTAAAACATGTTGAAGTTGCTTTGCGGTATTTTGGTCGGCAAGTTCGAATGCTTTAAGCAGAAGAAAAGTCTTTTTATTGGCTACAATATCTCCCCCAATATTTTTCCCAAAAGTTTGCACATCGCCAAACGAGTCGAGATAGTCGTCTTGTAACTGAAAAGCCATTCCTAAATTGTATCCAAAATTATACAGCAAATCGGAATCTGATTCAGGTGCATTTGCAGCTAAAGCGCCAATTTTTGTACTTGCAGCAAGCAACACGGCCGTTTTTAGCCCTATCATTTTTAAATATTCATCAACCGCCACATTATTACTTTGCTCAAAATCCATGTCGTATTGTTGGCCTTCGCATATTTGCAAAGCAGTATCGGTAAATACTTCAAGTATTTGTTTATAATTATCGGATTTACACTGATTAAGGTACTTATACGAAAGAATCGACATAGCATCGCCCGAAAGGATTGCAGCATTGTTTGAATATTTTACATGTACCGTTTGTTTATTTCTACGCATGAGCGAATTATCCATAATATCGTCGTGTAGAAGCGTAAAATTATGAAAAATTTCGACTGCAAAAGCTGCTTGCATTGCGTGCTCAAAAGTATCGGAAAATAACTGATAAGCCATTAACAACAGCACCGGCCGTATGCGTTTTCCCCCATTTTGAAGAGTATATTCAACCGGCTGATATAAATAATGCGGTTGCATTTTCTGAATGTTGCTTATTTCGTTTTGCAGGCTATCTGAAAACAATTGTTGCAATTGGCTGTAAGTGTACATGCAGTGTAGTTTATCGGGTTTTATAGTTCAATGCTTTCGTCGTCGCTAAGATGTATCATTGGATCGCGTAACGACCGGGTTGTACTAAATTTATCAAATCCCAGTATAAGCGATGGTAATACAATAAGATTCGAAATAAGTGCAATAAGCAAAGTAATTGAAACCAAAATCCCCATAGCCTGAGTACCGCCAAAATTTGATATCGAAAATATTCCAAATCCAAAAAATAATACAGTTGATGTGTACATCATACTTACTCCGGTTTCGCGCAGAGCATTGGTAACCGATTGTTTTATATTCCAATTAGTTGCCGAGAGCTCTTGCCTGTATTTGGCCAAAAAATGGATTGTATTATCAACCGATATTCCGAAAGCAACACTAAACACAAGTATGGTTGATGCTTTAATTGGAATGCCTGTAAAGCCCATAATTGCTGCAGTGGCTAAAAGCGGAATGATATTCGGAATGAGCGATAGCATAACCATACGCGAGGAGCGAAACATAAAGGCCATAAAAGCAGCAATTAAAAATATTGCCAGGCCAAGGCTTATAAAAAGGTTTCGGATCAGATACTGATTTCCCCTAAAAAAAGTTACCATCGAACCGGTAATAATCACATCAAAGTCGGATGACGGGAAAATTGAATGTATATCTTTATTGATATTTTGATACAAACTATCCATCTGGTTTGTACCAATATCTCTAACGCGTAGGCTTATGCGGGCTTTTTGCATTGTACTGTCGACAAACGAAGATGCCATCGACAAATTTGCATCAGTGTTGTTTACATAGGGCAAAATAAAATTTCGTTCGGTATTTCCGGGTAGCGAATAATACTTTGGATTTCCGTTGTAAAACGCCTGTTTAGCCATTTTTATGGCATTAATTATCGACAATGATGATGAAAGTTCGTTGTATATTCTGAGCTCTGAATCGAGTTTATCAATTTTTTGTAAAGTTGAGTTTTGAATTATCCCATTGGGTTTTTTCGAGTCGACAATAATTTCAATGGGCATTACACCTCCAAAGTTCTTTTCAAAAAATCGTAAATCAACATTAATCGGATCATTATCGGGTATGTCGTCCATTAAATATCCGGTAGTTTTTATTAATCCAATTCCAAATCCACTTAACCCGAGAATGATAGCCATGCTTATAAACACAGCCTTACGATGATTTTGCGAAATTGATACCAGTTTACCAATAATGTTTCCTAAAGTTTTACGTTTAAGGTGCTTTATGTGGCGTTCGCCCGGAGGAGGTAAAAAACTAAAGATGATAGGAATTAATGATATCGATAAAATGAAAAGCAATAAAATATTGAGCGATGCAATGATTCCAAACTCAATTAATGCTTTACTGTTTGTTGTAACAAAAGCAGCAAAACCGAGTGCAGTTGTAAAGTTGGTAAGCAATATGGCATTACCAATTTTCATAATTACACGTTTTAACGCTTTAATTTGGTTACGATGTATACGATACTCCTGATGATATTTATTAAGAATATAGATACTGTTTGGAATTCCTATAACAATAAGTAAGGGAGGAATAAACCCCGACAAAATGGTGATTTGAAAACCAAAAAGAACCATTGTACCCAAAGCAATTGCTACTCCCGACAAAACAACAAGTGCAGGAAAAAACATGGCTTTAAAGGATTTAAAAAAGAGCAACAGAATTACTAAACAGATAATAAGAGCAAGTGCTGTAAAAAGAAAAATCTCGCTTTTGATAAGCTGAGCATTGCGCACATTAATATATGGCATACCCGAATATCGGATTTTATTGCCTGTATCGGCTTCGTAATTTTTACAATGAAGACGTATTTGATCGACTAAAGACTCGCGTTCCTTGGTCGCCATACGATCTTTGTTCATTGTAAGTATAGCCAAATATGCATTTATCTCATCGTTGTATAAATAATTATCATATAAGGGAGTTGATTTAAAAACATTTACCAGGCTGTCGAGTTCAAGCTGATTTTGAATTTTTTCGGGAAAAATTTGTTGCAATTCAAATTTCCGGTCTTCGGTGTTTTTTACAAGCTGATATGCATTGGGTATCGAAAGCATATTTTCAACGGCACCAACATCACCAAGGTTATTACACAGTTGCTGCCATTGAGAATAGTGTTCAATATCAAAAAAGCTGTCGTCTTCAACAGCAATGATGATAATATTTCCTTCTTCGCCAAAAGTATTAACAAAAGTGCGGTAATTAATTGCTGCTGTATCTTTTTTAGGCAGCATTTGTGCATATACGTACGACATTTCAATATTACGGCCTGTATAGCCCATAAATATTGTAAAAAGAACAACGCATATAAGAATTACAACCCTGTATCTAAGTATAAAGCTTGAAAGTTTTTGCCACATCGTAAATTATTGAAAAATAATTTGCCGAAAATACTATTTATCGTCGATTTAAACAAAGAGATAGGCAAAACTTAAAAAAAGAGTTCAGATATACTGAAATACATTCTTTTATATAAAGCATTAATGAACATATTTATTAAAAAAAATTCGAAAATAAAGCACGAATTTACCATTTGCTTGTGTAAAATTGAGCCGAATGTTTTCAGTAAATTAACTCCCTAAAGAATTATTAACACACTGGTGCCTTTTTGCAAAAGCGATTTTTATATTTGTGATATATTTGTACACACTATGACAGCTTTACTCTTTTTACTAACAATTGCCGGAGCTACTGCCTTATTTTTATTTGGGCTTAAATTGATGAGTGAATCGATACAAAAGATCTTTGGAGATCGTTTCCGATCAATTTTGGGATCAATGTCGTCGAACAAATTCAGAGGTGTTCTTACCGGAGCATTTATAGCATCTCTTATTCATTCGTCGGCAGCAACTACTGTAACAGTAGTAAGTTTTGTAAATGCCGGCATTCTCCGGCTATTTGAAGCAGTATGTGTAATAATGGGTGCAAATATAGGAACAACCTTTACAGCCTGGATTGTATCGCTGCTTGGATTTAAAATTGATTCTACTCTGTTAATCCTTCCACTTATTGGCCTGAGTATTCCCTTACTGTTTTCGCCTCGCCGCAAAGCACGCAACTGGGGCGAAATGATATTAGGCTTTGCACTCCTTTTTATTGCTATCGGATTTTTAAAAAATCATATTCCTCAAGTATTCGAATCGGATTTTACCCGTTACCTGCAGTTTTTCAATTCGTTTGGCTATGCTTCGTCAATAGTATTTATGCTAGCAGGAGCATTGCTAACACTGCTCATACGATCGTCGAGTGCAGTACTTGTACTTTCCCTGGTTTTCACTTTTCACGGATGGATTGGTTTCGAAAATGGAGCAGCCATGGTTCTTGGCGAAAACCTTGGAACTACAATTGTTGCAATTACTGCTGCCCGAATTGCAAATATAAATGCAAAAAGAGCTGCCTATGCCCACCTGTTGTTTAATTTTTTTGGGGTAATATGGGCAATAATATTTTTCCCGGTTTTTTTAAAAGGAGTTGCCTGGGTATACACCCATATTGGTGGGGGTAACCCATTTGTAAACAGACAAGATATGCCAGTTGCGCTGGCATTATTTCACACAGCATTTAACTTTGTAAATACCCTTGTATTGATAGGTTTTTCAGGAAAAATTGCTCATTTTTTGAACAAACAAATTCAACCGGGATTAAAATCCGATGTAGGTTTCAGGCTAACACACATCAAAACCGGCTTGCTATCAACACCCGAAGCTTCGATTTATCAGGCTCGCCGCGAAACTTTACTTTTTGCCGAAAAAGTCAGAAAAATGTTTGTTAATGTTGAACGAATTTTCAAGACAAACGACGAAAAAGAATATCAAAAACTCAAAGAAGCAATTATTCAGGCCGAAGAATTTTCGGACAGAATGGAAAAAGAAATTGCAAACTATTTAACAAAAGTTAGCGAAGGCAGGCTTAGCGAATCTAGTTCGAAACGAATAAGAGCATTGTTTAAAATGATTGACGATATTGAAAGCATTGCCGACTCGTGTATTAATATTTTTAATGCTATTGAACGAAAAAAAGTTGCTAAAATTAAATATCCCGATCAAATAATTAGTAATGTAACCCTTATTTTCAGTATTACCCGCGATGCTATCGAAATGATGGTTACAATGCTAACTCACGACGAAGACATGCCCTTAAGCATGGCCAACGAAACAGAAAAAGAATTAAATAATTTGCGCGATATTTTTAAAAGCGAACATCTGAACAACCTCGAAAAAGGTGTATACAAATACGATGCAGGCATTATTTACATTGATATTATTTCGCAATGCGAACGCATTGGCGATTATGCAATAAATGTTGATGAATCGTTTAAAATACTGTACAACTAATTGGTTTCTTCGAACAAAGCACTAATTGATAAAGCATCCACCTGGCTATTTAGCACCTCAACTGCTTTTTTTACTGTATTGTCGGTTTCAAAAATAATTGGATAAAAGCCACTATCGCCTAAAATATTCCGACTAATGTAAGCATACAATTGAGTTGATATTAACTCTTTCGATTGTTGATACTCTTTTTGATTAAATGCAATACCCCTTTGCTTTGTATGATTGATAAATTTTTGCATTATATCAATCGAATCGAGATATTTTTTCATCTCGATGTAATTGCTTATCTGATTCAACTCGGCACGATGCTTATCGGCGTAATCGAAGGCAAAATAATAAATCAGATTTTTTGATGCTACAGCCGATAAAAAAGGAGTAATTGAAGTAGTATCGACAGGAACAAACACATCGGGCATAATTCCGCCACCTCCGTATACTTTACGGCCATTAACTGTAGAGTATTCGAGGCTTTCGTCAAATTCGATACTGTCCTTTTGGCTCAGTTCGTTATGCATTACCCGGTTGTAATAATCGTTCATATAGTCGTCGACACCATTATCGTAAGGTTTTTGAATGCTGCGGCCGCTTGGTGTATAAAACCGCGCAACAGTGAGTCTTAGTGCCGAACCATCAAAAAATGGAATTTGCTCCTGCACCAATCCCTTACCAAACGACCTTCGTCCAATAATAAAACCACGGTCGTTATCCTGAATCGCTCCTGCAAAAATTTCGCTTGCCGATGCCGAAAATTCATCAATAAGTACCGCAACTTCGTTTTGTTTCCATCGGCCTCTGTCGGTCGAATAATAATTATACCTCGCCTGGGATTTTCCTTCGGTATATACAATCAATTTTTTTTCAGGCAAAAATTCATCAACCATTTGTATAACAGCCTGAAGCGAGCCACCTGAGTTCCCTCGTAAATCGATAATTAATTTTTGTGCATTTGCCTCAATAAGTGTTTGCATTGCCTGAACAAACTCTCCGTAGGTAGTTTCGGCAAAACGGTTTATTTTAATAAAACCAATATCGGGGCTAATCATATATGATATATCGATACTGTACAAAGGAATTTGTCCGCGAACTATAGTAAACTCAAGCAAATCGGGGAATCCCGGCCTATAAATGCCCACATCAACAGGAGTTCCTTCTTTTCCTCTGAGTATCGATACCACACTGTCGGTTTGTACTTCTTTTCCGGCAATAACATTTCCGTTTACTTCAACAATCCGGTCGCCGGCAAGTATACCCAGTTCTTTTGAAGGCCCGCCCGATATCACATCAACAATCATTACTGTATCGTTTTGCATAACAAACTGAACGCCAATGCCCGAAAAATTTCCCTGCATATCTTCGGTAACCGCTTTCATTTGGCTTGCAGGTATATATGTTGTATGCGGATCGAGTTCTTTCAGCAAATCAGGAATGACCTCTTCGATAATATCCTGTGTATTTACACTATCAACATATTCACGTTCAATGAGTTTTAAAAGCAACGACAACTTATCGGGCTGAAAATAACTGCTTACCGATTGCGATGTTTGCGGAGCTGATGGGGTTAAATTAATACCCAACAATACACCTGCCACTACCGATACTGACAATAATATGGGTAAAAGTATTTTTGTATTTTTATTCATTTTCGATACAATATTATATTCATTAAAAATAAGCCCAAAACTATAAAAAAAGTTGTAAGCAATGTTCAATCAGCTTATTTTAATATTTTATTCTGTTCACTAATGTCCAAAAATCATAGTTTTGTTTCAGGCTTTTTATCTCTATACAACACTATCCTTTTCGTTTAGTTTACTGTATATTTGTTTATACAATAATATTAACGATATTTTTTACATTGCTAATGCCCAATCATAAAAAAACACACAATATTGTTGGATGGATTGTTTTTAGCATTTCGCTAATAATTTACACATTCACCCTTGAACCAAGTGTCAGTTTTTGGGATTGCGGAGAATTTATAGCATCGTCGCATAAATTGCAAATAAGCCATCCGCCCGGAGCTCCTTTTTATCAACTTATTCTCAGAGTTTTTTCATTGGTTGCAGGCAATAGTCAGCTCACAGCTTTTGCTACAAATTGGTTCTCGGCGCTTGCGGCAGCTTTTACTGTAATGGTTTTATTCCATACTATTGTATTGCTTTTGCAACGAATACCCGGCAACAAAATACGTACTAAACTTACAATTGCAGCTGCAAGCATTGGTGCACTAAGTTTTGCATTTACCGATACGTTTTGGTTTTCGGCCGTTGAAACCGAAGTTTACACTTTTTCACTTTTATTTACAGCTTTAATTTTTTGGGCTATTTTGCAATGGGATAAACACTCAAACACACACCATGCAACCAAATGGATATTGCTTATTGCCTATCTTATTGGTTTATCAATTGGAGTTCATTTACTCAATTTGCTTGCAGTACCTGCCATTGCTCTGTTGTGGTATTTTAAAAAATACAAAACCAGCGTATGGGGTGCATTGCTAACCCTGCTTTGCTCGGGGTTTTTGGTGCTTATAATTATGTTTGGAATTATACAGGGCACTCCGATATTGGCACAAAAAGCCGAAATATTTTTTGTAAATAAACTACAAATGCCTGTAAACTCGGGGCTTATTGCAATAGTTTTAATAATTGCTCTTTTATCGTCATTGCTTATAGTATACTCGCATAAAAGAAAAAAAATATGGCTTAATACAATTGTACTGTCGTTTACCTTTATTTACATCGGGTTTGCAACATATTCAATGGTAATAATCCGCTCGGCAGCCAATCCGCCAATGAACGAAAATAATCCAAGCAATGCATATGCTCTCGGTAAATATTTAAACCGCGATCAATATGGAAAAAATCCTCTGATTTATGGAAAATACTACAATGCTCCGGCAGTTGATTTAAAAAAAGGAGAAAAAATATACTATTTAAACAACAATACATATATTGAAACCCATAGCTCTGAAAAATATGTGTACGATAATAATTTCAAAACCTTTTTCCCACGCATGTACAGCAGCCGCCCAAATCATGTAATAGCCTATAAAAACTGGGGGAATATAAAAGGTAAAGCAATAAATATTGAAAGGCATTCGGTATACAAACCTACCTTTGCCGAAAACTTCAGATTTTTTTTAAATTATCAGTTAAACCACATGTATTTACGATACTTTATGTGGAATTTTTCGGGCCGGCAAAACGATATTCAAGGGCATGGTGATATACTACACGGAAACTGGCTAACCGGCTACGGCTTTATCGACAAGGTAAGATTGGGGCACAATGGAGTGCAACCACAAGGCATGAGCAATCCAAAAACAACAAATCGCTACTTTATGCTCCCTCTTTTGCTCGGAATTATGGGAATGATGTTTCAGGCCCAAAAAGCAAAAAAAGATTTTTTGGTTGTTCTATGCCTGTTTTTTATGACAGGAATAGCAATCATTATTTATCTCAATCAAACACCGTTTCAACCTCGCGAACGCGACTATGCCTACCTTGGATCATTTTATTCGTTTGCAATTTGGATTGGTATTGGTACTATCTTTATTGCCAATGTTGCAAAAAAAATAAGTAAAAAATACTCCTTTGCAATTACTCTTTTTCTCACAGCAAATATTCCGCTCATATTGCTGGCACAAAATTTTAACGACCACAACAGGTCGAACAGGTTTTTTGTACGCGATATGGCTAAAAATTACTTAAAAACCTGCGACAAAAATGCAATATTGTTTACCTATGGCGACAACGATACTTTTCCGCTTTGGTATGTCCAGGATGTTGAAAATTTCAGAACAGATGTTCGTGTTTGCAATATTACTTTGCTAAACAGCTATTGGTACATCAATCAAATGAAAGAAAAAAAATACGATTCGGATCCATTGCCTATTACTCGTGAAAAACAAAAATACCAGAGCCCCCAACGCGATATTATTTTAGTACAAAACTATACTAACGAATATATCGAACTGAAAAAAGCTCTTGATATGGTAATGAGCGACCATTCTGACACAAAAATTGAGAGCAATAACAAAATATTTTACGATTATTTTTCAGGCAAACGAATTAAAATCACCGTGAATAAAAACAATGTTATTAAAAGCGGAACCGTTGCAGCCAAAATGAAAGAACAGATAGTTGACTCAATTATTATCAACTTAAATACAGAATATATTACAAAAAGTGATCTAATTATTTTAGAAATATTAGCAAATAATGATTGGGAAAGGCCAGTATATTTCGACAGCAGCGTACTGCAAATGTCAAGTATTCGGTTATCGGATTATTTACGAAACGATGGTTTTGCATATCGCTTTGTACCAATACGTAAAACAAACCAATCCGAATTGATTGATACCAATATTTTATACTCAAATCTCATTGAAAAATATACATGGGGAAATATTCAAAACCCAAATATTTACATTGACAACAATATATACCAAAACATTGAACTGTTGAATGTTAAACAAAATTTTACCTTGCTTGCCAAAAAATTACTCAATGAAGGAAATACGCAAAAGGCAATATATGTAATCGATAGTTTGTACAAAATTTTACCCTGTAATATTTTTCCTCCAAAAGAAAACGACATAAATATTGCTAAAATTTACTATCGCCTGAATTGTTATCAAAAAGCCGACAGTTTGCTTGCCATTATTGCAAAAAACAATTTTCAAAACCTCAATTTTTTTCAATCATTGAAACCACATTATGCCAATCTTTGTAAACAAAGTATTGATCGGGAAATAACAATAAATAAAAAAATACACCAAACAATAAAAGCCGAGAATCGCACAAAACTCCAAAACGAATTTGACGAATTGTTTTTACATGCCCGCATTAACTGGCAACAATAAAAGGTGTTAAATAAAAAAACCCCGGAGAATCTTCTCCGGGGAAACCAAAAATCAACTAACCATGAAATAACTCCTTGTGGTTGAAAGTTCAGGAGTTCTTCTTCTTTTTTCGTTTGATTTTTAAACAATTAAAAAAATAAACGAGATTAAAAATGAGGAAAGGGTAAAAGAATCAATGTTATTAATTTATACCTTGTTAACTTTTCATATACAAATCTTCAACCACATCCCAATTAATCAACTTCCAAAAAGCTTCAATATAATCGGGTCTGCGATTCTGATAATTTAAATAATATGCATGTTCCCACACATCAATACCCAACAAGGGTTTTCCTTTAAAATCGGAAGCACTCATTAACGGATTATCTTGATTTGGAGTTGATCCGACTTTAAGCGTATTTCCATTTTTTACAAGCCATGCCCACCCCGATCCAAAGCGGGTAGCAGCAGCTTTCGAAAAAGCATCTTTAAATGCCTCAAGCGAACCAAAATCACGCTCAAGAGCCATTTTTAATTCGCCTTTAGGTGATTCCGATCCTCCGGGTGTAAGTACTTTCCAATACAAATTATGATTGTAGTATCCGCCGCCATTATTCCGAACAGCGGTCGACAGTTTATCAACATTAGCAAGTACCTCTTCAATTGTTTTTCCCGAAAAACCTGAACCCTCAAGTGCTGCATTCAGATTGTTGGTATATCCACCATGGTGTTTGCTATGATGTATTTCCATTGTTTTTGAGTCGATATACGGCTCTAATGCATTGTATGCATAATCTAATTTTTTTAATTCGAAACTCATATCTTATAGTTTTATCGTTATACTTATTTAAAGACTTTTTTGTCTTTTATTTATCTATAAGACAAATTTGCCCTCGGTTTTGTTTACAATTATTTCAAAAAAAAAAATTATTTGAGTTAAAGCCCACCAATAATGCGCTATTTTTACCGTAAATATGAGCAGGTTGTCGTCAAAAAATCAAACAATTGAAGGGATAGGCACAATAATTTTTACACGCCGCCGAAACTCCAGGAGGGTTACTTTACGGGTAAAACCCGATGGTGTTATAAGTGTAAACTATCCATGGTATACTCCATATAGCGATGCGGTAAAATTTGTTTTAAATAATAAGCAGTGGATTGAAAATCAAAGAAACAAATACAAAAACAATTCATTTTTTTTTAAACCCGGCGATATTATTGAGTCACAATACCGGAGTATAAAAATTATTGAGGGCGATAATGAGAAACCACTTGGCTATGTTTCAAAAAACGAAATCATATTAAAAATTCCTATACATTTCGACGTGCGCACGCAAAGTATTCAAAAATTTATAAGCAAAGTAATAACCGAAACATGCCGTACCGATGCCAAAATGTATTTACCCGATAGGGTTCATCAACTTGCTGGCACACACAATTTAGCATACAAAAAAGTGTTTATAAAAAATTTAAAAAGCAAATGGGGAAGCTGCTCATCGGCACAAAATATAAACTTAAGTTTATTGCTTGTACTTCTGCCCTCGCATTTAATTGACTACATAATTTTGCACGAACTTGCACATACCCGCCATATGAACCATAGTAAGGCCTATTGGGATTACCTTGATACACTAACTGAGGGAAAGGCAAAAAAATATGATCGCGAAATGAAAAACTATCAGCATTTAATCAAACTCACACATACCGATTTTTAATAAAAAATCAATTGTGGCCGGATAAAAAAAAATTGAGACAAAGCCCCTGTATGATAAAAAACCGGTTTTACTTTTGAATAAATTTTAGCGAAACCGAATTGACACAATGCCGTGTATTTTTGTAAGTAAATTGTTCTCCTACAAATACATGTCCAAGATGCGCTTCACAATTTGCACATACAATTTCGGTACGACGACCATCGCTATCAGGTTTGCGAATTACAGCTCCCTCAATTTCATCGTCGAACGATGGCCAGCCACAATTGCTATGAAACTTATTGTTTGATGTATACAATGGAGCATCGCATTTACGACATGCATAAACACCCTTTTCGAAATGGTTTGTATACTCACCGGTAAATGGCCTCTCGGTACCTTTTTGTTCGATTACATATTTTTCGAAATCGGTAAGTGTATTGTATTTTGTTTCGTTGTTTTGCATATAAAGTAAGATTTTGGTCAATAACAACATCATTACAAATTTTTGCATATTAAATATATACAAATAGGAATAATAATAAGTTCAATGAAAAAATACAATTTTAAAAAAAGAAGAGTTTTTGACTGATTTATTGCCCCCGATATGTAAGGGATAATCCTTTTAAGAAATAGCGCAATATTTGATCTTTACATGGTCGGTATTGATTTTGCCCTGGTTTTCTGAAAAAAGCACTTAACTCGTGCTTACTCATACTAAAATCGGCTTTTGCAATAATATCGAGCATGTCGGTATCTTTCAGATTCATGGCAATTTTGAGTTTTCGGAGCACAATATTGTTGTTAAGTTTTTTTTCGGCAACAGGCAGTTTGTCGTCTTTTTGTCCTCGTTTTTCGATAATAAAACCATTCAGAAAATATGCTAAGTCGATATCATAAATAGGCTCGTATCCTTGTTCATCGTCTTTTTTAAGCCATCCCGATATTTGTTGTAAACTTACCTTTTGGCCAGCCATTTCAAAAATTTTAACCATTTTATTTTCGGGAATGCTAAAAGAGTATCGAATGCTGCGAAAAATAAAGTTGTTTTCCATGGATGCGAAATGATGAATTGATTGTTGGGCAAATATACAAACTTAGGCTGGGTACAATGCAAAAAATTAGTTCATACTGGGATTTTCGGGATAATTTTGCCACAATTGATATTTTCCGCCAATTTTCATAACCATTTCTTCCCACAGTTTTTTTGGTTCGGCAAAAATTGTGTCTTTTTGAATATCACCAACAAGCCACGAGTCTTCGTCAAGTTCTTCTTTAAGTTGATTTTTATCCCACCCCGAATATCCCAGAAAAAAACGCACTGAATTAGAATCGACTTGTTTGCTGTTTATAAGATTTTTGAGAGTTTCGAAATCACCCCCCCAATATAAATTATCTGAAATTTTAAGGCTGTCGGGTACCAAACTTCCAAGGCAGTGTAAGTAATAAAGCGATTCGATATTAACCGGACCACCAATGTAAATAGATCCTTTATATGCCGGAAATTGTGAATAAAACTCATCCACAGCAAAATCAACCGGCTTATTTAAAATAAAGCCCACCGATCCTTCTTTGTTATGCTCGGTAAGTAAAATTATTGCACGATTAAAATAACTTCCGGGCAAAAAAGGTTCGGCAATAAGTATTCGGCCTTTTTTGGGCTCAACATTATTGGTTTTTATTCGATATAAATTGTGATTAAGTTTCATTATCATCTGTTTACATTAAGCAATATATAAAAAACCAACTTTAAAACAAACCCATTTTTTCAGAAAGATGATGGTATTAAACACAAAAAATACGATTCTATGCAGAATAGAGATAATTGCTACAGACAAATTACTCTTTATAGAGATTTATATCGAAAATTAAACCAAGCTCAATATACTCGGCCTTTATGTAGTGTGCTTTAAGATTCAGCACCGTACGTGCCCATGGAGTAATGTAATATCCAATTCCAAGGCGTGTTAAAATACAATCGATATCAAAACGATTATATTTTTCGAGATCGAAAGGCAAATTATCGACATATACGCCCATTTGCGTAAGAACAGTAAATCGGTTTATTAAAAACTCGTGCGAAACCAAAACTGCCTGAGTAATTAAATCGCGGCCGGTATCTTGTTTTCGGGTATATACACCATTAATAGCCTGGTTGTATATCACGTCATACGAAAGCCCAATTCGGCGTTTGTACGAAACTCTGTAAAACAACGAAGGTTGTATTACGAGTTCTCTGAAAATATCGTTAGGATTCAGCAATTTTTTTTGTCCACCACCAACATATAGATTGAGCTGTAAATTTCGCTTGTAATCGGGTAAAATCCCTTTATTTATACGCTCGTAAAAATTAGACTGAAACCGCACACCGGCTTTAACCGAAGGAATATTGAGTCCATAATTCGGGTAACCTACAGCACCATTTGAATAATGCGATAAACCTCCGCTAAAAAATATATCAACATTTTGATCGATATGAAAAGACGATTCGAGATACAAGCCAAAGAAAGCATTTCCGCTCGATCCGGTAGAAAAATTGTATGGATTTTGGGTTTCGTGAAAAGGATTAATTCCGTACGAAAACCCCAGATCAACCTCTAAATCGAGGCGCCAGTATTTTGTAGTAATTTGAGGAAAATTTGTAAAAAAATACAAAGCAACAGGCTCGCCAATAATATCGGTTTTGAAAGTATTCCAATTAAATCCAATTCCATACGAAGGATACCGATAAGCAACCTGCCAGGGTTGTTTACCAATTGACTGCCAGCCAAATTTTGCTTCGATTCCCTGATAAGGATATGTTAAGTTTTTTATTACTGCACGGTGTGGTTTATTTTCTCCGTTACGATAATTCAAACTGATTAACCACGGTGTTTTTGGTTCGTCATTTTGCGTATATGCCGGTAATGTAAGTATCAGTAGTATAAAAATACAAAGTATATTCAGGGGCAATATTCGTTTCATTTAGTATAAAATGGGTTAATAAATTGATTTATTCCTCTTCAATAATAACATATACCTCTTCGTTTTCTTTTTTCAGCAAATACTCTTCGCGCGCAAAACGCTCAAGAGCATCGGTATCGGTTTGTAATGTTTTAATTTGTTCTCTGTCGTGATGAATTTTTTTATTCAGATATTCTTTTTCTTCGATTAACGATTCAAGTTTTTTGTTTTGTTTGCGCATATGTATCCAATTATACTCATCAATAAACAACATCCAAATAAAAAATACTAGCACTATAGCCAAGGGCACTTTATACTTATTGATAAAACGTATAACCTGTTGCTTTATATCAAAATTTTCATCCACCGCTTATTCTCTTTTAATATTCAAATTTTAAAGCTCTTTCATTTAATTATCGGCCAAACAATTTTTCAATAAAGTGCGACAATAATGAAAAATCGGCCATAATTGGATACAAAAAACCAAATATTGCACCACTAAAATGGGCGTCATGCCCAACATTATCGACATTTTTTTTGCCCATATATATGCTATAAATTAAATACAGTATTCCGAAAACAATACCCGGAATGGGAATTACTCCAAAAAACCATAATTTACTCCAGGGATCAAAAAAAATTGTAGTAAACACCACCGCCATTACTGCCCCCGAAGCACCAACAGCACTATAATACATGTTGTTTCGGTGTTTTATTATTGAATAAATACTCGAAAAAACAATACTAAAAAGGTAAAGCATAACAAAATGCAATGACGCTTTAGCACCAAAAATTACCGTAAAATATCCTTCGCACACTTTCCCAAATATGTATAAAACATACATGTTTATAAGCAAGTGTGGCCAATCGGCATGAATGAGGGCATGTGAAAAAATTCGGTAATACTGATGTTTTTTAACAAACATGTAAGGCCTCATCGCTAATTGAACAAACACATCGCGCCTGCTAAATGCAAATATTGAAACACCTATGGTAATAAGTACAATAATTAAAGTCATATTAATGCAAAATTTTAAAAATAAGTTCGCGATACAAATCACTCACCGGAGTTGTAACATTCCCGAGTCCTTTGGCTTTTAGGTCGTATTCACGAATTAATGAAATAATATCAACAATTTTTTTGGGTGTATAGTTTCGGGCATGTTGAATACGTTGCGAAATAAAATTGGTTCCAAATATTCGGCGGGCATTGTTTTCCGATTTGTCGGATGTGAGATGATACCTGAGCATGGTTGCAAAATATTTATACAAAGCAGCAATAACAACCTGAAAAGGATTGATTTTTGGATTATCGCCAAAATATTTAATTATCCGGTTTGCTTTTTCAATTTCACGTTTTCCTAAGGCATTATTCAACTCATAAATATTGTAATCTTTGCTTATTCCAATATTTTTTTCGATATCATCGGCAGTAATTGTTGATTTGGGAGGTAACACAAGCATAAGCTTTTCGAGCTCGTTAACTACTTTACTAATACTGGTTCCCAAATATTCGGATATCAGATTCGAAGCCTTGCGATCAATTTTATAATCACGCTGCTTACAATAATCCTCAATCCATGGCATAAGCATGTTTTCGTATATTTTTTTTGATTCGAAAACAACTGCGCTTTTGTTTAATGTTTTATAAAAACTGGTACGCTTATCAATACTTTTGTATTTGTAACACAACACCAAAATAGTTGACAACGAAGGTTTTTCTACATAATTTAATAAGTCTTTCTCAAGGTTACGTAAATGTTGTGCTTCGCGCACAATAACAACCTGATGTGACGACATCATAGGGAAACGACCAGCAGCCGTAAGAATAATATCGGCTGTTGTATCTTTCCCATACAATATGGTTTGATTAAAAGTTTTCTCGGATTCATTAAGTACATTTTCGCCAATGTAATTCGAAACTTTGTCAATAAAATATGGTTCATCACCCATCAACATATAAACAGGCTGATAAATTTTTTGCTCAAGTTGTTTTATAATTTCGTTATAACCAAGAATCATACACTACACGTTTATTGCTCATTTTAAAATTTAAGATGCCGAACTGAACGTCCGTTATCCCGAATTATTTTCATTGCTTTAATACCAATTTGCAGATGATCATTTACAAATTTTTCGGTTACTACCTTATCGCTTTTTTCAGTTTTTACACCAGTCGAAATCATCGGTTGATCGGAAACTAAAAGCAAGGCACCTGCCGGAATTTTGTTTGCAAAAGCAGTCACAAATATAGTAGCAGTTTCCATATCGATAGCCATAGCCCGTGTTTTTATCAAATATTGTTTAAATTCCTGGTCGTACTCCCACACTCTTTTGTTGGTTGTAAATACCACACCGGTGTAGTAATCGCGCTGAAAATCACGAATTGATGTTGAAACAGCTCGCTGAAGATTGAATGCAGGTAGTGCCGGAATTTCGGGCGGAAGATAATCATTCGATGTACCATCGTGACGTATAGCAGCTATTGGTAAAATAAAATCGCCTAAGGTGTTTTTTTCTTTTAAACCACCACATTTGCCTAAGAATAAAACAGCACACGGCGTTATTGAACTTAATAAATCAATAATTGTAGCTGCATTGGGGCTGCCCATACCAAAATTTATTATGCTAATATTTTCGGCTGTAGCTGTTGGCATATTTCGGTCATCGCCCATTACCGGAACATTAAACATTTCGGCAAATAATTCAACATAATTCTGAAAATTTGTAAGAATTATATATTTCCCAAACTTATCAAGCGGAACACCGGTATAACGTGGTAGCCAATTTTTTACTATTTCTTCTTTCGATTTCATTTTGTTCTGTATATGATTTATACCTACTGTATAAACAACGGTAATTTTTTAAAAATAGCAAAATTTTAGCATCATTATACCGCTTTATTCTATAAATATAATTTTTGTAAATTCTTCTCATAAAAAGAGAATAAATCGAATAATTCACTCTCATTTTGTATTTGGCATTATGTTTGTCCGCTAGTAAAAATATTTGAGTTTCACTATTTCAGAAACGTTGAAAAATTGTTTAATAACATATATGACATTTTTTATTGTACATTATATCAATCTTTAAATAATTTTACACTATTTTTAACAGTCATTTTTACTTTTATTGATTTTCAACATAAAAAGAGTATCATGAATAAATTTGTTTTGACATTTGTAATTGCATTTTTAGCAAGCAGTATAAATGCATTTTCTGTTAGTAAAACAGTGTCGAGCCCCGACAAAAACCTGATCGTTAAGGTTACCGACAACAACGGAGAAGCCTCGTATAGTATAACACTAAACGGCAAAACTATGCTCAACGACTCACCGCTTGGATTAAAAACCAATATAGGTGACTTTAGTAAAAATTTAAGTCTAAATCCCACTGTAGAGTATGAAAAAACAGAAACATCATACACCCTGCCCAACATTAAAAAAAGCATGGTACATAAATTTGCAAGCCAGGCAAGTTTTACTTTTACAAAAGATAACAAAGCTGTTTTTGATGTAATTTTTTGGGTAAGCAATAACGATGTTGCCTTTAGGTATAAAGTTTACCCACAAGGCGAAACACGTGCCTGTATAATAGACAGCGAATCGACAGGATTTGTATTACCGCAAAATAGTACAACGTTTTTGAGCCCTCAAATGTTACCCATGACAGGATTTGCACGTACAGGCCCTAGTTACGAAACTCCTTATACAGCCGACGATAAAATGGGGAAAAACGGGTACGGTGCAGGATATATTTTCCCGGCACTTTTTAAAGTTAATACCCAGGGTTGGGTACTTATTTCCGAAACCGGAGTCGATAGCCGATATTGTGCAAGCCGCCTTACAGGACATCCGGAGGGGTTATATACTATAAGTTTTCCGCAAGAAGGTGAAAACAACGGCAATGGCACTTCGTCGCCGGGAATACCACTACCAGGGTACACAGCATGGCGAACAATTACTGTAGGCGAAACACTTCAACCAATTGTTGAAACTACCATCCCTTTTGATGTGGTAGAATCAAAATACCAGGCATCAAAAAACTATAAGTACAGCAAAGGTTCGTGGAGCTGGATTATTAAAATGGACGGAAATACCACTTTCCCGGTTCAAAAAGAATATATCGATTTTAGTGCAGCAATGGGTTGGGAAACCGTTTTGGTTGATGCACTTTGGGATACTCAAATTGGACGCGAAAAAGTTGAAGAACTAGCGGCATATGCAAAAAGCAAAGGAGTTGATCTTTTTTTGTGGTACAACTCAAACGGATACTGGAACGATGCTCCACAAGGGCCACGTGGCATGATGGACAAACCGGCTATACGACGTAAAGAAATGGAGTGGATGAAAAGCATTGGTGTGCGTGGAATTAAAGTTGATTTTTTTGGTGGCGATAAACAAGTTACCATGCAACTGTACGAAGATATTTTGTACGATGCTAACGATTTTGGCTTGCTGGTAGTTTTTCATGGTTGTACATTGCCCCGCGGATGGGAACGCATGTTTCCAAACTATGCATCAAGCGAAGCTGTATTAGCCAGTGAAATGCTTCACTTTTCGCAAGAACGGTGTAATACCGAAGCTTTTCATGCCAGCATGCATCCTTTTATACGCAACACCGTTGGAAGCATGGATTTTGGAGGCACAGTGCTTAACGAGTTTTGGAATGCCGATAACACACCCAATAAAGGCACAAAGCGATTAACTTCAGATGTATTCCAGCTTGCTACAGCAGTTCTGTTTCAAAGTCCTGTTCAGCATTTTGCTATGGCTCCGAATAATATTACCGATGCCCCCGATTGGGCTGTCGATTTTATGAAAAACGTACCCACAATCTGGGATGAAACACAATTTATTGACGGATATCCGGGAAAATACATTGTGCTTGCACGCCGTAAGGAACAAAAATGGTATGTTGCCGGAGTAAATGCTCAAAACGAAACGCTCAAAATAAAGCTTGCATTACCAATGTTTCAACCCGGTACAAAAGTGAATTTGTATTCAGACAATAAAAAATTAGAAGGAAAAATGAATGTTGTTAAAACTGACAAATCGAGAGAATTTGAATTATCAATTCCTCAAAATGGTGGTGTTTTAATTATTAACGAGTAAAATACAAAACAGAGCCTGGTCTGCTTTTTATATCGGGCAAAGCTCTGTTTTTATCATAAACTTGAACATGATAAAATACTTTATTTCTCAATTTTTTTCGTTATTTAAATTATATTTACTATCCTCGAATCTGTTTATTCTTTGAGGCACTTTTATCCAACATTTTTAAAAAATTTGTTAAGCAAGTAAACTTTTTACATTTTTGTTAGTCATACTAGAATAATAAACTGAAAAAATACAATGTAGAAACATAAAAAATGCAATATAAATAGAGTATTGTATTTTAATAAACACATTTAACCTATTAAATATAAACCATTTATGAAATGTTTTTTTGAAAAATTCGTAAAACGTTGTCCTAAAAGCGGACGTATCAGAAAATTTGTAATGCCGGGTGGAATTTATAATATATTGCTACCGGTTGTAGGGCTTTTTGCCTTATTATGGATTTTAATTCGGGTAATACCTAAGCCCAGTCGTTTGCAATATCCATGTATTCAGGTAGCAACTCCGTTAGCGTCGGGGTTTTTAGCATATTTTGCAATTTTTGGAGGATCGCTTATTGCCTTTTTTAAAACCAAAAAGAAAGTTTTTTTATCGCCATACTTTATTAGTGCAGCTATAGTAATGTTTGGTTTTACAGGTACCTATGTAGCCAACGAATACAGCAGCAATGCCGATATTATACTTGAAAATTCGGTTCACGAGGCAAACGCTCCAACCGGTGAAGGTGTTGGAATTTATCCGGGCAGAGTAGTTTGGGTACATAATCCCGATGCTACAAACGAAAATTGCGATCCTACAGAAAAGGGACATGCATGGTTTATGTCTGAAAATAACGACCAGGATGTAATTGATAAAATGTTGAGTGATGCTATTCAAAACTTAACAGGAACCAGTGACGACAAAGCAGCTTGGGACGAAATATTCAAATTTCACAATAACACACGCGATAAAGGAAGTGTTAATTACTCTCCCGGAGAAAAAATTATGATCAAAATTAATAATGTAAGTGGATGGGGCGGTAATTACAGTCAATGGGATTTATCAGTTACTGAAAACGGATCGTACGGAATATCTGAAACTTCGCCACATTTTGCACTTGCGGTTTTAAAACATTTAGTAAATGTTGTAGGAGTTGAACAAAACGACATATACATTGGTGATCCAATGCGAAATACATACAAGCATTGTTATGATTTGTGGCATTCCGAATTTCCTGACATACATTATTTAAGTCACGACAATTACGAATCACTTGGCCGCGAACAAGTAGTAGCAAGTACTACAGCCCAAATATTTTATTCGGACAAAGGAACTGTGTTACGTGAAAATGTATGGGATGCTAACCGCCCCGGTGGCGATCCGGTTACTAATGACTTTTTATACACAATTTACGACGAAGCCGAATACTTATTAAATCTGCCTGTATTAAAAGGACACAAGCGTGCAGGTGCTACTATGTTTGCTAAAAACCACTTTGGCTCACATACCCGCCCCGATGCTTCTCATTTACACAACGGATTAATTGATCCTATGGAAACCCCAAACTTAGAAGGTGTAAGCCGTACCGAGTATGGTATGTATCGTGTTCAGGTTGATATTATGGGACACGATATACTAGGCAAAAAAAATCTGGTTTACCTTTTAGATGCACTTTGGCCGGCAGACCAAGAAATTAGCTATCCGAAAAAATTTACAATGGAACCTTTTAATACTGATTACATGTCGTCGGTATTTGCTTCGTTCGACCCTGTAGCGATCGAATCGGTTGGATACGATTTTCTCCGTTCGGAATTTACATCAACCCGCCCATTAAACGATGGTGCCGGAACATATCCACAAAAACCGGCTACCGACGATTACTTACATCAAGCTTCGGATCCATCGCAATGGCCTGACGATATTGTATACGACCCTAATGATAATGGGGAAATTCTTAAAAGCCTGGGTGTTCATGAGCACTGGAATAACCAAACCGATAAACAATACTCAAGGAATTTAGGCGAAAACGAAGGAATTGAATTGTTCCTGGTTGACCAAAATTCAAGTGTAAGTTATAAAAACACCCAATTGGCCGGTTTTGACATCAAGCAAAATTATCCCAACCCATTTAGCTCATTTACAAATATTTCGTATTCAATTCCGGTAAATTCAACAGTCGATTTACGCGTATACGATCATTCGGGACGCGAAATTATGCTTATCGAAAATGCGCAGAAACCTGCCGGAAGTTATACAATTGAATTTGATGGAAGTCATTTACCTGCCGGAAACTATATATACCGCTTTACTGCAAATAATTATTCGGCAAGTAAAAAGTTTGTAATTACTAAGTAAATTTATTGAATTTGTTTTAGAGAAGGACATTAATCTATCGGCACTTTTGCTTGTAGTTTTATTAAAAAACATCGGCTCAAATAAAGGATACAAAAAATATTCTTATTTGAGTCGATTTTTCTTTATATTAAACACAAAAGATCATTCTTCTTACTATTCATCCAAAAATTAAAAAACTTATATACTCCCATTCAAAGCAAAAATTGTATTTTTAAAAGAAAATATATCTTAATTAATTAACAATTAGAACAATGAAAAATCAACACACATTTTATGCAATTGGCATAGCAATACTCGGGCTGATTCTTTTAACACTTTTTGCGTGTAATGAAGGTAAAACCAAATCGGACAAAACAGATGATGATCAAAGCTTTGACATTGAGCGCGGAGTAAATCTCAGCCATTGGTTGTCGCAAGATTTTGGTTGGGAACCCAAATATGCGTATATCAACGAAAACGACATCCGTTTTATCGACAGCATTGGCTACGACCATGTAAGAATACCGATAGATGAACATGAACTGTGGGACGATAACGGTAAGCAAATCGATATTGCATTTGAGAATTTGTTAAACTGCCTCGATTGGTGCGAAAAATATGGTTTAAAAGCAATTGTTGACTTACACATTATCCGTTCGCATCATTTTAATGCAGCAAACGAAGGAGGGAGTAATACTTTATGGGATGATACCAATGCTCAAAACAGTTTTATAAATCTGTGGGTACAGTTATCCGAAAAGCTCAATAAATATCCCAACAATATAGTAGCGTACGAATTGCTCAACGAAGTAGTCGCTCCCGAACATTCCGACTGGAATATATTGCTGAACAGAGCAATCCAAACAATCAGAGAAAAAGAGCCCAACAGATACATTGTAGTTGGACCCAACAATTGGCAGATTATTGAGTATTTACAATACCTTGAATTGCCCGAAAACGATAACAAAATCATTTTAAGTTTTCACACATACAGTCCGCTTGCTTTTACTCATTACGAAGCCGAATGGACACCTGCAGGCGACTTTACCGGAAAAGTACAGTATCCGGGGCAGGTTATTACCGATGCCGAATACTACAAAAACGTTGACACAACAAACACCGAACTTGTAAATGCAATTTCAGATGCACGCCAGGTATGGAATAAGCAACGTTTTGTTGATTCATTTAAACAAGGAATAGAATTTGCAAAATCAAAAGGATTAAAATTGTATTGCGGCGAATTTGGCTGCCTGCCTACTGTTGAACGCAACGACAGATTACAATACTATTCCGACATAATTTCGGCACTCGAAGAAAACAATATTGCCTGGTGTAACTGGGAATATAAAGGCGATTTTGGTATTTATCATTTCGATAGAGAAAAACAAAAGTCATTATCACCCGATACTGCATTAATTAATATTTTGATTCCATCAGAATAAAAAATAAGGAATTGCTTTAAAAAAATTATACAATATTTTTCAAAAAAAAATGCCCGGAATAAATTCCGGGCATTTTCTATTCTTTTTAAAATCTTACTGTACATCTCCGGCTAATTGTCCATAAATATTTGCAATGGCTGCAAAAACTATTGGACCAATAAATATTGAATAAATCAATACTAATGGTGACCATATCATTCCAAAAATGATGAAAGGAATAAACAACACAATGTAAACAAAGAAAATCGCCCATTTATTACCTTCGGTTGCATCGCGACTAATTTTTAATGCCTCAACAGCATCTTTGCCTTTATCAACAACTAATAGAGTTGCTAAACAATACGACAAAGCCAATACAATACCCGGAATAATCATAAATAACGATGCAATACTAATAATTACACTTTTAAGACCATTAACCAGAAAAAAATCGCCCATAAACTTGCGGTATTTTCCGTCAAATATTTCGAGGGGCGAAATAATTTTACCACGGCTCATTGCTGCCGGAATAGTAATAATTGCGATAGTGGTTCCTACATTTAAATACGGTATCCAAATGGTTAAAATCCATAAAATGTAACATCCAATGAGAGAAGGAAAGTTTTTCAATCCATTCGAAAAGGCGTTTGATAATACTTCGCCAAATTGTAATTTTTTTTCCATAGTTAAGTTTAATTTAAGATTTAAATAGAATTATATTTTTATTGAAATATAACTAATGTTCTAAATTACAACTTTTAAGATAAATAAACTAAAAATGTTTTTTTATAAACTGATGATAAAAGAAAAATTTAGGCTCAATTCTAATTTAGTATCTTTACTCACAATATAAAATCATATTTGTACTTTATGAAACGTATTGTTTTTTTATACATGTTTTTGTTTTTTACGCCTGCAGTTTTTTCACAAATACCTGAGCTCAATGCTCAAATTGTTGAATATGTTGAAACTGTAATAGGAACAAAAGTTGACCGTGGCGAATGTTGGGACCTGGCATATCGTGCACTCAATAACAATAACGCACGCTGGGATGGTAAGTTAAATTTTGGAAAAAAAGTTGATCCTTATAAAGATGAAATATTTGCCGGCGATATTATTCAGTTCAAAAATGTAAAAACCAAGATTATAAAAGGGAACACAATTGCAACAAGCCAAATGAAAAAGCATACTGCCATAATATATAAAGTATACGCACCGGGAAAATATCAGATAGCACATCAGAATACTCAAAAATGGGGCAAAAAAGTTGCTCTCGATACATTTGATTTAAAGACAATTACCAGCGGAAACGTTACTTTTTTTAGACCTCAAAAATAAATCTGATAATTGATGAAACGTTTACCAAACATAACAATTACAATTTTTATTGCGCTTATTTTTTCGTTAGCATTAAGCTTTATTTTGCCTAAAAACGATGAAAAATATTTAGGAGAAATGTTTTGGACACGCAAAACCTTTGCTCCGGCACATTATGATGTAATTTTGCTGGGCGATTCGAGGTTGTATAGGGGATTATCACCTTCTGAAATTGAAAAATGTTTTCAAAATAAAATTAAGGTTCTGAACTTTGGTTTCTCGAATGGTGGATTAAATCCCGAAATGTATAAAGCTGCAGAACAAAAAATTGATAAAAAAAGCCATTACAAAACAATTGTTCTGGGAATAACAGCAAATACGTTAACGAATTTTACAATTTCTAATGAGCAGTACAAACAAGAAAAAAACAGGCCTCGCGAAGAAATCATTGAACGTTTATATTTTAATCCCTTGCAATATTGGTTTTCTGCAGTTAACCCCGAAACGCTTAAAGAATATTTGTTTGGTAAACCCGATTCATCCTATTACATAAACCACTATTACATGAACGGCTATGTTAAATCAATAAAATATCCTGTAGATACACTATACGCTATCTCATCGTATTTCAAAGATTTTACAAACTACAAAGTAAATCCTGAACTCATTGATAAACTGGCGAAACAAGTTAAACAGTGGAATTCCGAAGGAATAAATGTATTTGCTTTGAGGCCTCCCGTTCCGCATGCAATGAAAATGCTTGAAGACACAATGGGGCTATACAATCAAACATATATTGAAAAACAAATAACTCAAGCAGGTGGAATATGGCTCGATACGGATACAGCTAAATTTACGACCTACGATGGAAGCCATCTCGATATTGAATCGGCAGATAAACTCTCAAAAATTGTTGGAAAAGCTTTGTCCGATTTTTATACAAATAACTGATATCGTGTAATTAAATCTATTTTACTGATACTTCTACTTTAAAATGTGGAAACCGAAGTTCATGTGGAATATTTTCCAAATGAGCTGTTTCAACAGTATACATTTCGGAACTTACACCACCTTTTTGTAGTAATTGGTGCATACTGCGGTTACGCAAGTCAATTATCTCATTAAACCTATTTTCAACATCAGGTGTATTGTAAATTTCATCAATCATAGCAGATACCGAAAGCGTATCGTTTAAATTTTGTTTGGTGCGCAAATAATCAACAAACCATGTATTAAAAATACTGTCAGATACCGGCTGTATTTTAAGCGAATCGATAGTGGCAATATATCTCTCAAATTCGGTATAAGCACGGGTTTTTGCTAAATACTGTTTTTCGTCGTTAGTATGAGTAAACTGTATAAATCGAAAATGTAAATTCGGCTTATTACGCATTATTTCACATATTTTTTCAATTTTAGCCATTTGCCCTGCTAACGACGAATCGGCATATGAAAATTCAATTTGTTGAATTTTTTCAGGATTAATTCCAAACATATTTCCAATTACCTGTATAGGAGCAGAAGCTGTTTTAAGTACAAAATTTGAAAGCGTTTTGAATAAAATTGTTTTATAGCTAAAGTCCGGGTCGCTGGTTTTTCCTTGTACTGGCATATTAATATTAATAAAGCCATTTCGATCTTTTAGTACATATAGGGCAAGCTTTATTGGCAATTTAGTAGCAGTTGTATCGTCAGTATTTTTACCAAATTCAAGATTATCAATTGAAATTATGTTGTTGTTTATTAAATTGTTGTCATTTAATTGTACCGATGAATTTAAAGTAAAATAACCACGTGTAATTGGCGATGCTAAATAATATTCAGTATATGGTGAAAAGCTCATTAAATATATATTTTCAACATGTAGAACAGCATCGAGATATTCAAAATTTTTCATGTCGAAAACAAATTCACCCCGAACATTTCCACTATTTGGAGTTTTTATCTGAAGGTTAAAAGGCACTTGTTTTGATGTATCGCTAATATTACTTGCACCAATGTTTATGCTATCGAGCACATAATTAAAGCTGCGATTGAGCGTATTATCGTGCAGCAATACTCTCCCGTTATGAATTGCAAAATTATCTAGTGTAAAATGATAATCTTCGGATTGAACAGTATCAACAATCTCACCTTGTGTTTCAATATCAACAGTATCGGAGCTATTTACAGAATATAAAACTTTTTCGATATTTGTTGCGTTTGTATCAACAACTATATTAATAATTGGTTTTGTAATGATTGCCGATTGTATATATGCCGTTGAATTTGAAATATTTATACTATCAAAAATTGTTTCAATTCTCTGTACACTTGTAACAAGTTGATTTTCTGAATCGGTTAACAAAAGAGAGTCGCACATTACCTTGCCGGATATCATAACATTATCATAGTTTACCAGGCTTCCATTAACACGAACATCAGAATGAACAAGTCCTGCAAATGTATGTGCATCAATGTAAGGATCAACATAAGCTTTAAACTGCTGTATATCGATATTATGTGTTTTTAGGTTTAGTTGATATTCGTCGGTTTCATTACTCAGATTTGCATCAATATGCAATAATCCGCGTTCACCAATAACAAAATTGATACCTGCTAATGTAGTTTCGTTACTCAACGAAAAATCTGGTACACTGATGTTTATATTATTTAACTTAAGCAATGAATTTAACTCTTTATCGCAGTATTCGATACTCCCATGTATAAGAGAAAAATCGTTAACAGCCAATAAAACTTGTTTTGATGAATCACTTGGTGCATTATTGTTTGAATCGGCAACCGGAATCAGATCAGAAAAATTGAATTGATCGTTAGTATGAACAATTCTAACGAACGGATTTTTTATACTTATTTGAGAAAATACGTATTGCTTTTTAAACATATACAAAGGATCAAAATTTACGGTAATTTCGCTCACAAATAAAAATGTATCAATGGTGTTTTCCTCATAAACCAGTAAATCAGACAGTTTAATTTTAGCCTTAAAATAGTTAATATGCACATCCGAAAAAGTTATTTGTCGGCCAATAATCTCATCAGATTTCTTTTCGACTAAAGTTTGTATTATCTCCGGAATCAGAAATAAAACTAAAAGGATAATCGCAAATAATGAAATCAAAAGTGATTTTAATGTTTTCCTTTTCATGAATTATATCGGTTAAAGTGAATTTAGTTAATTAAATATCGTGCTTCTCAAAATAGTTTATAAGTATTTTAGCCTTACTGTGTCCTACTGCCTCGTTTAACTGATCAAATGAAGCATTTTTAATGTGGTGAAACGATCTGAATTTTTTCAATAAAACCTCTACCGTTTTAGGGCCAATTCCCTTAATTGAATCGAATTGTGATTGCAGCATGTTTTTATCGCGTTTTGATCGATGGTGTGTAATTCCAAACCGGTGTGCTTCGTCGCGCAAACGTTGAATAAGTTTAAGCGATTCGGAATTTTTATCGATATAAAGAGGTACTGGATCGCCCGGAAAGTAAATCTCTTCGAGGCGTTTTGCAATTCCAATTATTGGAACTTTATGAAAAATTTCTAAATCATTAAGGGCTTTTACTGCCGAACTCAGTTGTCCTTTTCCTCCATCAACAATAACAAGATTTGGCAATTTTTGATTCTCATCAATCATGCGTTTGTAACGCCTGTATACTATTTCATACATCGATGCAAAATCATTGGCACCCTGTACGGTTTTAATATTAAAGTGCCTATACTCTCGTTTAGCTGGTTTAGCATTTTTAAAAACAACACAAGCTGCAACAGGGTTTGTTCCTTGCAAATTGCTGTTGTCGAAACACTCAATATGAAAAGGAATTTCGTTGAGTTGTAAATCTTTTTGAGTTGTTTTCAATATCCTCTCGCCCGGTGTTTCGTTTTTCTGGTTAATAGAATGCTTCTTTTTATCGAGGATAAAATAGCGAACATTTTTTTCTGAGAGTTTCAAAAGTTTAAGTTTATCACCGATTTTAGGCACAGTATATTTAATATTTTCGAGCTGAAACGATGGCTTAAACGGGACAATCATTTCGTTTGCATTACTGTAAATTTTTTGTCGTATTTCGGTAATTCCACTCATAAGCAAATCTTCATCAAATTCATCGACATTAGATTTTATTTCGAGTGTATATGAGTGAATAATTCCGCCGTCAACAACTTTTAAAAAATTGACGTACGAAAAATTTTCATCTTTTATAAACGAAAATACATCCACATTTTTAATGCTTGGACTTACCACCGTTGATTTTGCCTGATATTTTTTCAAAATATTGAATCGATCTTTTACCTGCTGAGCCATTTCGAATTGCATATTTTTCGCATATTCTTGCATCTGCTCCTTTAACTGCAACATTACCGAAGCAATATTTCCCTTTAAAATATGCTTAATTTCATCGATATTGCGATTATAGTCACTTTCTGACTGTTTATTCTCGCAGGGCCCCAGACAATTACCTATATGATATTGAAGACATACTTTAAACTTTCCACGTGAAACATTTTCTTCACTTAATGTGTAATTACATGTTCGTAATGAGTAAGTTTGTCTAAATAAATCAATTAATGTGCGCACTAAAAACATCGAAGTAAAGGGTCCCAGATATGTAGAACCGTCGTTAATAACCTTACGTGTGTAAAATACCCGGGGAAACCTCTCATTTTTTATACATATCCATGGAAATGTTTTGTCGTCTTTTAATTGAATATTGTATTTAGGCTTGTATTTCTTAATTAAGTTATTTTCGAGAATAAGAGCATCTTGTTCGGTTTCGACAACAATAAATTGTATGCTCCAAATATTGCGAACCAACATTTGAGTTTTTCGGCTAGCGTGATTTTTTGAAAAATATGAAGCAACACGTTTTTTTAATCGTTTAGCCTTACCAATATAAATAATTGTATTTTCTTTATCGAAAAACTGGTATATACCCGGCTCATCAGGCAATAATTTTACATCGTTTTTTAGCTCTTCGGTTTTGTTCATTTTATTGCACTAAATTTATAAATTGAAAGGTATTACCGTCAAACAAGCCTTTGTCGCTAAGTTTAATTTCAGGTATTACAAGCAACGACATAAAAGCAAGAGTCATAAAAGGCGATTGAAGCGAACATCCCAAAATATGTGCCTGCTCAGTTAATTCTTTGTATAAATTCGCAACAATTCCACAACTTTTATCACTCATAAGGCCTGCAACAGGTAAAGGTAAACTATAAACTTTTGTACCAGTATTAACGACTAATGCTCCTTTATGTTTATGAATTTCATCAATCACACGAATAATATCATTATCATTAACTCCTACAGCAATAATATTGTGTGAATCGTGTGCAATTGTTCCTGCAATTGCTCCGGATTTTAATCCAAAATCCTTGATAAAAGCTATTGCCGGTTTACTTTTATTATATCGATTTACTACAACTAATTTTAATATATCGTTATTAGGATCTGAGCAAATGAATCCATTTTTAATGTATGCATTAGCAACAATTTTTTTTGTGAGCAAACTGTTTTCAACAACTTGTATTACATGTATTTTATTACCGGTAGCCGGTACGGTTATACTATCTAAGTCGACATTGTTTTTATAGTATGTATTTATAGGTTTTGGTATATAGTCATCAAAAGAATATTCTCCATTTTCGTACACTTTATTTCCGTCGATATATGTACTTATAACGTCAAAATTTTCAAGATTATCAACTACTATAAAATCAGCATTTTGGTGTAATTGCAAATAACCTACATCAAGATCAAAATGCTTAATTGCATTAAGACTTGATGCTCTGATTGCATCAAATAGCTTGTACTTTTTAGCTAGTGCCTCGGCGAGCATTTTATTTATATACCCTTTTTGCAAATCATCAGGATGGCAATCGTCGGTACAAAACATCAAACTCTCGGGATAGTTGTTGAACAAGCTCAAAAGATTTGAGAAATCATTTGATGCACTTGATTTTCTCAACATTATTTTCATTCCAAGTTGAATTTTTTCAATAGCTTCAATTGTATTTGTACATTCGTGATCGGTTGAAATACCAGATTCAATATATTTTTTTAAATCGGCTTTTGTTAACAAAGGTGCATGTCCATCAATTTTTTTATTATATTTTTTAGCTGTAGATATTTTATCGAGTACTTCTTTTTGTTGATTGATTATTCCCGGAAAATTCATCATTTCGGATAAGTGAGAACAAACATTATTTTTAAAAAGCATTTCGATATCGCTTGCAGTAATAATTGCACCTGATGTTTCGAATGGAGTAGCCGGAACACATGATGGTGCACCGGTAAAAATTTTCATGGGTGTTTTATTTGCATTATTAACCATATACATAACTCCTTCAATACCACAAACATTTGCTATTTCGTGTGGATCGGTTATAGCTGCAACAGTACCATGTTTTAAGGCAATTTTAGAATATTCGAAAGGATTACACATTGAACTTTCGATATGAACGTGTGCATCAATAAAACCAGGCATAATATAATGTCTCTCATCTATAGTATCATCATATTTTATGCTTCGAATTTTTTGATCAAAAGATATGATACCTTTTGAAATTTTCCCGTTAACAACATCAACAATATTACCTGAAATAGTTTTCATTGAGTATAAGCTTAAATGTTTGAATTTTATTATTGAAATTTACGGAAAAATTGCACAAAATCAATACAACTCAAGTTGATGTTTCACGTGGAACTAACGTCCGAGTAAAACCAATAAAACGCTTATATCTGATGGTGAAACACCTGGTATTCGGCTTGCCTGTCCTAAGGTTTTTGGTTGTATTTTATCAAGCTTTTGTCGAGCTTCTGTTGAAATTGTATGAATTGATTTGTAATCGAATTTTTTATCGATAACAATTTCATTCAATCGTGTAAATTTATCAGCCATCAGTTTTTCGCGGTCAATATATCCTGAATATTTTATCAGGATTTCGACCGAGTCGAGAATTTCAGTCCGTTGGTTTTGTATTTTATCAACCAACTTTTTAAGTTCAGGTAAATAATCAATCACATCAATCAACTGTATTTGTGGTCGCGATATAATATCAATACATTTTACACCCTGCTTAAGCGGCGATGATTTTTTGTCGATAAGCAATTGGTTTATCTGATTGGGTTTTATACTATAATTTTTAATAAAATTGTACAACATATCGCGATCTGTAATCTTTTGTTTAAGCAAATCTACCCTATCCGATTGAGCAATGCCTAACTTAAATGCTTTCAATGTAAGACGTTCGTCGGCATTATCCTGTCGTAACAAAATACGATATTCGGCACGCGAAGTAAACATACGGTAAGGCTCATCAACACCTTTTGTAACCAAATCATCAATTAAAACACCCATATAGGCTTCGTCACGTTCCAATGTAAATTCGGGTAGATTGTTGCATTTATTGTGAGCATTAATTGCAGCTATCATTCCTTGCGCTGCTGCTTCTTCGTATCCGGTTGTTCCATTAATTTGTCCTGCAAAAAATAAATTTGATAGTATTTTTGTTTCTAAAGTGTGTTTTAGTTGTGTTGGATCAAAATAATCGTATTCAATTGCATATCCCGGCCTGAAGATTTTAACATTTTCGAAACCGGGTATTTTTTTCAAAGCATCAAACTGAACATCCCAGGGTAAGGATGATGAATATCCGTTTAAATAGTATTCGATAGTATTTTCGCCTTCGGGTTCAAGAAAAAGTAAATGCTTATCTTTTTCTGAAAAAGTTTTTAATTTGGTTTCAATGCTTGGACAGTATCTTGGCCCTATACTTTGTATGGTGCCGTTAAACAAAGGAGACGATTCGAAGCCATTTTGTAAAATATTGTGAGTCTCGACATTTGTATATGTAATATAACAGCTCAAATGTTTCAATTCTGAACGAATCTCAGGCAAATAAGAAAATTTGTACTCTTCATTATCTCCTTTCTGCTCAATTAACTTACTGTAATCCACACTTCTACCATCAATACGCACAGGCGTACCTGTTTTCATTCGGCCTACTGAAAATCCTAAATTTAATAACTGTTCACTGATATATCTCGACTCGGGTTCTGAAATTCGTCCACCTTTTTGTTTATGCTCTCCAATATGCATTAAACCATTAAGGAAAGTTCCATTTGTTAATATAACAGTTTTTGCATTAAATATAATATTGAGATCTGTTTTTACACCACAAACTTCATCTTTGTTGATAATTATCTCGGTAACCATTCCTTGCCAAAAATCGACATTTTTGTTTTGTTCAAGATGTAATCTCCAATTTTCAGAAAATCGCATTCTGTCACATTGTGACCTCGGGCTCCACATAGCCGGACCTTTCGATTTATTAAGCATCCTAAACTGTATTGACGATTGATCGGTTACAATACCTGTATACCCGCCCATTGCATCAATTTCGCGTACTATCTGACCTTTAGCTATACCACCAATAGCAGGATTACAGCTCATTTGAGCAATTTTATTCATATCCATGGTAATCAATAAAACTTTCGATCCCATTGTTCCTGCAGTCATTGCGGCTTCGCATCCGGCATGTCCGGCACCAACTACTATTACATCGTATTGAGTATCCATTTTTTATATTGTGTAAAACAGCGTATTAAATTATTAGCCAACTAAATATAAATTTTAACTTACAAAAGTAGAAATTAATAGTGAAACGATAGTTTCAAATTGATTAAATAAAAATTGTTTAATATTTTATAAAGCTTTGATAATAATAAGAATTATAAAATTAGCAGGGAGTCATTTTCGGCTTTTCGCATATTGGCAATATCCGTTTCGGTATGATCGTCGTATCCTAACAAATGCAAAATACCATGAATCATAACACGATGCAATTCGGTTTCGAAAGTTTGTTTGTAGATTTTTGAATTATTAAAAACAGTATCTACACTTATAAATATATCGCCTGATATAATATTATCCTTGTTATAATTAAATGTAATAATATCGGTAAAATAATTATGCGATAAGTATTTTTGATTTATATCGAGAATATAATTGTCTGAACAAAATATATAGGTGATGTCGCCTTCAATTTTATTATGATTAGTAATGATTTTATTGATCCATAATGATATTCTATCAAAATCAATTTTGGGAAGTTCAGTATCCTGGTTAAAAAATTCTATCACTATTTATTAAATATTAGTATTACAGTTGATCCTTTATCTTCAAAAATTACTTTATCAGCATACTGTTTCATAATAAAAATACCACGCCCCGACTCCTTAGCTATATTATCGGGGTGTCGTGGATCGGGTAAATTATTGTAATTAAAACCTTTTCCCTGATCTTTAACAATAAATTTAAATTCTTTAGATGTTTCTAAAAAACTGAGATCAATATATTTTGATTCGTCGTTTTTATTCCCATGAATAATTGCATTAATAACAGCCTCGGTAATTGAGAGATATATTTTACAATAAATTTTGCGTGAGAATTTCAATTTATTGAAAATATCATTTACAAAATATTCTGCATTGCAAATATTATGCTTTTGTGATGCTATTTTAATACTCTCATTCATTAGCTATACTATCTAGTGAATAGATAAATTTTTGATATTGTTGCTGATAAAATTTACTTAGAATTAGTTTTTGTTTAATTAATCTCTCCTCAAATTTATCATTTGTCCCGTTATTTTCAAAATATTTTGCAGTCTCACTACGTAATTGTTCGTTTGCAGTTTCACTTTGGCGTTGTTCGTCAATGTCGCGTTCGGTTTGGGCATTTTCGGCTTTCAGCATACGAGTTAAAATTTGCTGATTACGTTGTATTGTTCTATCTGATAGATTATTACGCAATAAATCTTCTTTTATTTTATTCAATAAATCTTCGGCTTCTTTTAAAGTTTCTCTCGATTCACTTCCAACGTCACCCTGATTTATCATTTTTTGCATCATACTTTGTAATTTTTCCTGACGCGCCAATGCTTTTCCAAACTCACCATTCATTTGCGATTGACTGGCACCATCCTTCATCATTTGCATCATTTTTTCAAGCTGTTGCTGCAAACTCTGTTGTAAACTTTGCATACTTTGTCCTGAGCTTGAAGGATTAGGATTTTTACCTCCCGGATTTTGGCAATTTTGGTTACCAGGCATTGAATTAGCCATTTGCTGTTGTAACTGTTTAATTACCTCAGATAAGAATAAAGCCAACTCGTTTGCACTTGTTAAAACTACTTGTTGATTGATTTTTGCCCTCGATATTTCATTTTCACTAATATACGAATCGATTGTACGAAAATTATTTTCAATATTTACTATTTCTTTATTAACAACCTGATCTACTGCAGGTTCTCTTTTAGCTAAAGCATATAACGAATCTTTAATAATTTGGAAATCCTGATAGGCTTTTTTCTGTTCGAGTAAAATATGTGAATCAAAATCGGCTTGTGTTGTTTTTAGTATAATATCTTCTTGAGTAAAACTAAATGTTACTAAATTTTTCAAAATTTGCATTAAATCTTCAAGATTTTCGGAGTTTTGTTTAGCAAAAGCCATTTCCATCATTTGATCAAGCATACTCGATAAATCTTTCATATTTTGCTTATTCTTCTGAATAGATTCTTTCGACTTTTCGTTTTCATTTTTTTGTTGAGAATCAATCGATTTTTCAAATTCATCATCAATATTTTCGAATTCGTTATCAAAATTCATCATATCGATTGAATTCTCGAGTTCATTATTTAAGTCTTGTAGCTCGTTGTATTTTTGTTGTAGCTTTTTAATTTCTTGTTTTGAATTGTGTTGTTCATCAACTAGTTCATTTGGATTCTTGCCTTCGTTAATTTGCTTTAAAATCTGGTCTTGCTTATTAATTTGCTCTTCTAAACTGTTTTGAATTTGATTAAGCTCTTGTTCAAGTTTTAATTTTTTGAGCATTTCAATATTACGGTCAAGTTGTTCTTGTAGGTCATCTAATGAAATATCCATTCGCTCTTTCAATTGTGGCACTTTGTTTTCGTTAAACTTTTCCATCATTTTATTGAACTCATCCATCAATTCACGCATTTCATCAGTCATTACTTCTTCGAGCATTTTATTAATTTGCTCTTGTTTTTCAATCAACTCCTCATCTTGCTTAGTAAACGATTTCAAGTAATTAGTAAGTTCTTTATTTCGTTCTTGCATATTTTTTAGAGCATCTTCGAGTTTTTGTTTTTTTGATGAAATATTTTTTATAAGCTCTTTACGCTCCCAATTTTCTAAATCAGAATTGATTAGTTTTTGCTGCAAATCAAGCATATCTTCTTTAATATCACGAGTAAGTTTCATACTTTCAGTAATGATACTTTCAATATTTTCGTGTTCCATATCCTGATAATCATCAATTTGGCTGTCGTTCGGAAAACGAAATGTAAACAACTCACTACGCGATGATTTTGACCCATTTACCTTATCATTATCACTTATCTGAAAATAATATTCAATAACATCATATGAACCTTTATACCTCGAAAAATCGTAAGCATAAATAAAATCTTGTTGATATGTATTTTTATTTATATCGATAATAAAAGTGCTATCAATTTGTCCGTTTATTTGAGTTATAAACAATAGTTTATCAAAACCGTAGTCGTCCTCAATTATTCCTCTAAAAAAAATACGTGTAAATTTTTCTTCATCAACTATCTGTTCAACTACAATCCCGGGATATTCATCCCTGATGGTTTTAATATCAATTTTAATAATGTCGTGTATTGTAAAATTTTTATTTAAAAGTGAAACTGTGAGAGCTTCATGATTTTTAATCTGTTTTGAATAATTGATATCGCTCGAGATTATAGTATCTGCAATTTGATTTGAAATTTTAATACTATCTGTATATATAGTATTAAAGTCTAAGGTATAAACAGATCCCTCGGGTACAAGCAATTCGGTAACATTTTGATAAGTTTGATTTTTTGTTTCGGTATACTGAGGAGTATTTACATTTATTGAGAATGATTGCAATAGGGGTTTATGTAACACATGTATTGTATTGAATTGTGATGGATATTCATTTGTAATAAACCTAAAATTGATATCATTATTTAAATTTGAAAACACGTACGAATAAATATTTTCATCGGTTTTTTTCATTAAATAAATATTATTCCCAAACTCAATAAATACTTCATCAAAATTTTTATCAGTTATTACCTCAACCTCAAGATTAAAATTATCACCTTTTCCAACTTCGAGATTACTATTTAAAATTGTATATAAATATGGCGAGGGTTTTACATAAACGCTTTTATAGTGCACTATACGTTTAGCTGACTCTTTAAACATTGTAGGCCACAATAAAGTAAGCGCTGTTGAAAACGCAATTATCCCCAATAAAATAATCAAAAACCGCACATTCGATTTATAATGAACAGCCTGTGTAAAATTGTAGGGTTTTATTTGCTTAATTTTTTGATTGATACTTGCAAGTACAAGTTCCTTTGAATAATAGTCGGGAGTAGATTGATTTTCAAGTTCAATAATATTCCACAAAGTATCGTTAATTTGCGGAAAATGGTTTACAATTATTTTGTTTATCTGCTTATACGTCAATTTATTATAAATACCAATGTATCCAAACAACGGTTTGATAACAAAATAAACAATTGAAATAAAAATAAATAAAGAATAAATACTTATTAAAAATATTTTACGTGTGGGGGTTAAAAACAAAAAATGTTCGATGATAAGTGCTATAAAAGCCAGACTAATAGTAATAATTAATAAAAAAATAATTCCTCTGATAATCTCGTTGGTAAAATATTTTTTTATAAATTTATGTAGTTTCTTCTCAATAACTGAATATTCAGTGCTCATTCCATCAAAGTTTTTACAAATATACTCTCTTTGCCAAAAAAAGCATATCATATTTTAAATATGATTCTTATATTAGTAAATGATAAAAAAAAGCAAATATTGTTCTTAAAATGTTAAAAAGTTGTTTACAAGTTGATATTATTTTTTTAAAACTAAATTTTTAAATTCAAAAGATTTTTTCATAAAGATGAAAGTATAATTATCTTTGATAAATTATGAAAATTTGATATCGATTTTTACTCATTAAATAAACAATCGATTATTTAAAATAAAAACAAAAAAAGGAATTAACAAGTGTTAATAAAAAATTATATATATTTGAGATTCAAAGTTTTGATTAAATAAAGATATTCACAATGTTGATCAAAAAATAATGATTTAATGTAAATAAGTTTCATTAAAAAATTATCAACAGAATTAACAACACATTATCATTAAAATAAAGATTTAAAATTTTTAAAAATAAAAGATATATATTTGCAAAGCATTATTGTTAATTAGTGAGAGGAAGAAGTTAGGCTATGAAAGAACACTTGTCTATATTATTAGTTGAGGATAATATTCTTAACCAGCGAATTACAACATTCAGCTTAAAAAAATTTAACCACGAAGTCGATATAGCGAATAATGGTTTAGAGGCTGTAAATAAATATCGTGATAAAGAATACGATGTAATTCTTATGGATATAATGATGCCGGTAATGGATGGCTTAGAAGCAACATTTCATATACGTAAATATGAGAAAGAGGTTGATCCTAAACGTCATACACCAGTAATTGCTATTACTGCCAATACATTAGATAACGATCGAGATAAATGTATAGCAACCGGTATGGATGAATATATGGCCAAACCATTTGATATGAACAGGCTAAATGAAATATTCAAAGAGTTGAATATAATTGGATAATCTTTCTATATTTAGCCGTTATAATTTTAAACTGTAATGGCTGATCTTATCGATTTAAGAGGAAATTCATATTCAGAAACTGATATTGAACTAGATAAAAGGCTCAGGCCTTTATCTTTTTCTGATTTCAATGGTCAAAAAAAGATTATTGAAAATTTGTATGTATTTGTTAAAGCTGCAAAACAGCGAAGCGAAGCACTTGATCATGTATTATTGCATGGACCTCCAGGATTAGGAAAAACTACCTTATCGAATATTATTGCAAACGAATTAGAAGTAAACATCAAAACTACTTCGGGGCCTGTATTGGATAAACCTGCCGATTTAGCCGGCTTATTAACTAACCTCGAACCATACGATGTACTTTTTATTGACGAAATTCATCGCTTAAGCCCTGTAGTCGAAGAATATTTATATTCGGCAATGGAAGATTATAAAATTGATATAATGATTGATAAAGGGCCAAGTGCCCGTTCAATTCAAATCGATTTAAATCCCTTTACTCTTATTGGAGCTACTACCCGGTCGGGGTTACTTACAAGCCCGTTACGTGCTCGTTTTGGCATTAATGCTCATCTCGAATATTACGACAGTACAATTTTAAATATTATTATTAAACGCTCGGCATCCATTCTTGATATTGAAATTGACGATCGGGCAGCTCTTGAAATTTCGCGCCGAAGCCGGGGAACTCCTCGTATACTAAATGCATTGCTTAGACGTGTACGCGATTTTGCTCAAGTTAAAGGTAATGGCAAAATTGATATGGATATTACAATTTATGCTCTTGATGCTTTAAATATTGATGCCTATGGTTTAGATGAAATGGACAACAAAATTTTGCTTACAATTATTGATAAATTTAGAGGAGGCCCTGTAGGATTAACAACAATATCGACAGCTGTTGGCGAAGATGCAGGAACTATTGAAGAGGTATACGAACCTTTTTTAATTAAAGAAGGATTTATTAAACGTACTCCCCGAGGGCGTGAAGCTACTCAGTTAGCTTATACTCATTTGGGGAGAACAAATATTAACGACGAAAATTTATCCCTTTTTTAATGCCTATTGTTCAAATTGAACTTTGAATATATAGGGCCACCATTTTCCTGTTATGTAAAACAAATTTTCACTTTTGTTGTAAGCTATTCCGTTTAACACATCAACTTGCAAATTAGTATATGGTTGTAATAAATTACTCATATTTATAAACGACAAAACTTTACCCGTTTGAGCATCAAATTTTACTATGGTTTCAGTAGTCCATATATTTGCATAAATTACACCATCAACATATTCAAGTTCGTTTATATTTTTTATTAGTCCTTGATTTGATGAAACATGTAAGGTTTTTTCAACTTTAAAATTATCGGGATTTAGATAAGTAATTTGTGATGTACCATCGCTCATTATTAAATGTTGGCCATCGTTGCATAAACCCCATCCTTCTTTCGATTCATAAGAAAATTCATTTATTAGTGCAAATGTGTTTACATCGTATACAAATCCTTTTTGCGATTTATAACTAAGTTGATAAATTTTATCGTTAAGTATGGTTATGCCTTCGCCAAAATATTGTTTATCGAGCTTAATTTGCTTACTTATTGTATGTAAATCCGATGAATATTCGTAAATGTATGATTTATTATAATTGCCTGTTCCCTCGTATAATATTCCTTTATAAAATTCAAATCCCTGGGTATAAAACTTAGTATTATGAGCAAGAGTTTCAATAATTTTATACGACATTTTATTTGGAACAATGTCTGATACTACATTAAATGAAATGTTGTTTTCACCTGTATTTCCTTTTTTATTATACGCTATTGTTTTTATGGTGTATTTACCCGGTAAATAATCTTTTGTATCGATAGTTAAACTGAATTGGTGTGAATTTTCGGTATGTATCAATTTGTTGTTTATAAACACATCAATTTTTTCAATAGCAGGTTTTTTATATCTCGATGATATGTTGATTTTAAATGTACTTTCGATTGGAAATGCAGTTTTTGATGGACTAATTTGAATGTTAGTTACTGGTTTTTGAGTTGATGATGAACTGCATGCAAATATTGATGTTAATAAAATGAACAATAAAAAAAATTTATACTTCGAATTGCTCATATCTTTTTTTAAATTTTTTAGCATGTATTTAAAAATTTTGCTTGTGTTGTTTATAGTTATTCATAATATTATAAATAACTTAAAATGTTTGGTCTAAATATTATTTATCGATTTGTTTTTATTCGCAATAAAAAGAATATTTTTGTTTTTTAATGCATAAACGACACAAAAAACAGTATACAAATATGGATAAAATATACTTATAAATAAAAACTTTGTATACACACATTTTTTTGATAAATAAACCATAAAATAATACGTGAAAGCTTTACGAAAACTTACCGGCGAAACTGCTATTTACGGAATGCCAAGTATAATTGGACGTTTTTTAAATTGGTGGCTTACTCCATATTGGACATATGTATTGGTTAAACAATCTGATTTAGGTCAGGTATCAAATATTTATGCTTATGTAGCTTTTTTACTGGTAATATTAACTTTTGGAATGGAAACCGGGTATTTTAGGTTTGCTTCGAAAGAAAAAAATCCGATAAAAGTTTTTTCTACATCAATGTTTACATTGTTAATTACCACATCGGTTTTTTTGCTATTATTTTTTATTGGATTACAAGATATTACAGCATTTTTAGATATTGAAGGCTACAGCACAATACTTATAATTGTAGCTCTTACTTTAGTTATCGATGTGTTGTCAACTCTTCCGTTTGCAGCATTACGACTTGCAAACCGACCCTTGAAATTTGCATTGATAAAATTTATCAATATTGGCCTGAATATTGGCTTTAATTTAATTTTTCTTACTCTTTTTCCTTTAATTGTAAGCAAATATCCATCGGGTGTAATAAGCAGTATTTATAGCCCCGAATTGGGCATTATTTATATTTTTATTGCCAACCTTATTGCATCGCTTGTTACTTTTATATTGCTTATTCCGTTTATCAAAATATCGTTTAGTTTCGATTGGATTTTATTTCGTAAAATGATTAAATATTCGTTTCCAATACTCATTATTGGTATTACCGGAATGGTTAATCAAAACATTGATAAAATCCTTATACCAAAATTATTACCACAATCGGCTGAGCCAATGAAACAGCTTGGAATATATGCTGCTTCGTTTAAAATGGCAGTAGTTCTCAATATGTTTATTCAGGCTTTCAGATACGCTTTCGAACCATTCTTTTTTAATCGCAAAGGCGATCAAACCGATAAGGCAATGTATGCAGTAATTATGAAATACTTTATAATTATTGGTTTGATGATCTTTTTAGCATTATCTTGTTTTGTTGATGTATTTAAATTTATTATACGTTCCGATTATCACGAAGGTTTAGGAATTATACCGATAGTGCTTTTGGCCAATTTATTTATGGGTATTTATTTTAATTTATCACTTTGGTATAAAGTAACCGATAAAACCCATTATGGAGCCATTATAGGAATTATTGGATCATTTATTACAATTTTTATCAATGTTTTGTTAATTCCGGTTATTGGCTATTATGCTTCGGCTCTGGCTATTTTAGCTTGTTTTATTTCAATTTCTGTAATTTCGTATTTTTGGGGAATGAAACATTACCCAATTCAATATAAAGTGGGTAATTTTCTGTTTTATTTATTCGTTGCTTTAGTATTATTTGGAATTTATTGGTTGGTAAGAACTGAACAGAATACGTATATTTGGCTGGCTATTTTAGTAAATATAGTTTTTATATCTGTTGTTTTCTTTAAAGAGAAAAAAGAAATTATTGCTTTAATAAAAAATTGAAATCATATAAAAATGAGTGCATTAAAAATTGCTTTAGCATCCGATCATGCCGGATATGAGCGTAAACTTGTGGTAATAAAACACCTCGAAAAGTTAGGTTATGAGTGTAAAGATTTTGGAGCTTATTCGTCGCAAAGCAGCGATTATGCCGATTGGGCACATCCTATGGCCGATGCTGTTGAAAACAATGAATTTGATATGGGAATTTCGTTATGTGGCAGTGGAAACGGAATAAACATGACAGTTAACAAACACCAGGGTATACGTTCGGCTTTATGTTGGATCCCCGAAATTGCAGCCCTGGCAAAGCAACACAATAATGCCAATATTTTAGCTATACCGGCCCGTTTTGTCAGCGACCAAATGGCTATCGAAATTGTTGATGCTTTTTTAAATGCTGAATTTGAGGGTGGGCGTCATTTACAACGTATAAACAAAATTCCTTTGCTAAAAAAATAAACTTCCTTTGTTAAATACTTGTTTATTAATGCTATATTTAATATCCAAAAAATATTTGTTATGCTGTCGAATACATGTAAATACGCAATTAGAGCCTTAATTTATCTTGCAAATTATTCTTCAAAGGATAAAAAAGTAGGAATTAAAAAAATATCCGATGATTTGAATATTCCATCGCCGTTTTTAAGTAAAATTTTACAAAATATGGCACGCGAAAAATTGCTCATTTCAACCAAAGGGCCTAATGGTGGCTTTGCTTTAGGGCACGAACCACACGATATATCGCTTTACGATATCGTTGTACATGTTGATGGAGATAAATATTTTAACAATTGTATTATTCGGCTCGAACCATGCTCATGTTTTACCGACGAAATATCAACCTGCGCTGTTCATCGCAGGTTTAGCCATTTACGAAACGAATTGATGATTTTTTATAAAGAAACTACTTTGGCCGATATTATCGAAGATTTCGAAATATCGGGCGAGGCTGTTAAATTCTAAACAATAGTCTTTCAATTAATTTTCTCTTTATTAAGAAATTATAAACAAATATTCCAAAAACCGAACCCGCAGCATTTGCAATTATGTCGGCCACCGATGCTGTTCGGCCTAACGACATAGCATGTTGTAAATATTCAAAAAATAATCCTGTAACAACCGAAAAAACACACGATACTAAAAAGGCAAGTACATATTTGTTGTTTTTTGCTATAAGCGGTATTGTTAAAATTGTTAGTACTGCATAAAAAATAAAATGTATCACTTTATCCGAATGTTTAAACAAATTAAATTCGGCTATTTTATCCGAGGGTATTATCGATCCGTATACAATAACCGATAACCATAAAATTGGATATATATATTTTAGATAATTATTCATTTTTGATTGACTGTTTTTTTTATGCAATTTATTAACGTTAAGTTTTAATTACTGGTATTTTTAAACGAAATAAATAATGGTTTATTTTTAATCAATATATACAAAATCAATGGCCGGGTTGTATTTTCATATTCCTTTTTGTAAAAGCATTTGCACATATTGCGATTTTTATAAAACATCGCAACTCACCTACATTGAGCCGTTTGTTGAAACAATAATAAGAGAGTTGAAAATGCAAAGTGAATATTTGCATTTAAACACCATCAATACTCTATATTTTGGTGGAGGAACACCATCGGTTTTACAGCCCCATCATTTCGATTCGATACTCAAAGCATGCAAAACACTCTATAATATTGCAAATACAGCCGAAATAACCATCGAAGCAAACCCCGACGACCTCTCGCCTGCTTATTTAAAAAAACTGCTTAAAACAGGCTTTAACCGCCTCAGTATCGGTATTCAATCATTACACAATTCCGATTTGCAGTTTATGGGACGACGGCATACTGCCCAACAAGCACTTATTGCAGTAAAAGATGCTCAAAATGCCGGGTTTTCAAATATTAGTATCGATCTGATATACGGAGTTCCGGGAATGGATAATCATAAATGGAAACAAAATCTCGAACAAATTTTTGAATTAAACATTCAACATATTTCGGCATATCATTTAACATACCATAAACATACAAAACTTTGGAACGATCTTAAAGCAAAACGGTTTAGCGAAATACCCGAAACCAAAAGCTTACAACAATTCGAAATGCTTATTGATATGGCAATGGATAATCAATTTATTCAGTATGAAATTTCGAATTTTGCCAAAAATGAATATTTCTCACGCCATAATTCTTCGTATTGGAAACAAACCGAGTATTTGGGATTAGGTCCCTCGGCACACTCATTTAATACTAAAACACGGCAATGGAATGTGAGTAATTTGAACGAATATATTGAGCAAATCAAAAACAATAAAATACCGGCTTTAACCGAAAATCTAACAGTTGACGAGCAGTTTAATGATTATGTAATTACTTCGTTACGCACAATTTGGGGTATTGATATGTTACTGGTCAAAAACAATTTTGGCGAAAAATATTTTTGTCATCTTGAGAAAATGGTTGATAAGTATCGGAAAAGCCAATATATTGCCGTTGATAAGCATGCTGTTACTTTAACTCGCGCAGGAATGTTTGTATCCGACACAATTTTGTCTGATTTTATTGTTTAAACCGAGTATAATGAATATCGAAACTTTGCGAAATTATTGTTTGTCGAAAAACAGAGCCACCGAATGTTTTCCTTTCGATCAATCAACCCTTGTATTCAAAGTAATGAACAAAATGTTTGCTCTTACCGATATTGATGAGGTAGACTTACGAATTATTATTAAGTGCGATCCGGAAGAGGCAATTGCACTGCGTGAAAAATATAAATTTGTTGAACCGGGCTATCATATGAATAAAAAACATTGGAATTTGATAAAAATTTCTCACGATGTACCCGATAAACTTATTGAACAATGGATCGATCAATCGTACAATTTAGTAGTTAAAAGCCTTACTAAAAAACAACAGGCCGAATTGAATATAACGAAAAACAATGGAAAAATATCAGTTTAATCTTGAGGGTGAATATATTGAGCTCATAAAGCTTATTAAAGTTATGCAAATTGCCAATAGCGGGGCGCAGGCAAAACTTATGGTCGAAAATCACGAAGTTATTCGCAATGGAAATATCGAATTGCGTAAACGGGCTAAGTTAATTAAAGGCGATTTAATTGAAATATTTGATATGCAAATTGAAATAGTATAAAAAAAAAGCCGGAAATTGGGGTTTCCGGCTGAAGTTAAGCTTGTGCGCTTGGGGCATGTGGTTGGAAAAGAGAAAATTAAACTGGTTTTGATTAAGCACTTCAAAAGTATGAAAAAATATTTGTTTAGCAAGTGCTATTTTCAATTTTCTTAGTTATTTAACTTTTATTTTACAAACATATTCAATTACTTTTTGACCAGTGCTGCAAAAAATTTGATCAAATGTATATTCCATGTGATTAATGAAAAATAATGATAAAAACAAAACTTAGTTTTCCCACTCTTTTCGTAAAATACTGTATACTTCGAGATCGATATATTTAGCAGCATGTTTTTCACCTGCACGTTCAATACCTTCAAAAGTAAAACCCAACGATTTTGGAACAGCACTGCTTTTAGTATTTCCAACTCCGCATTTTATTTGAATTCTATTCATCCCCAATACTTCAAAACAAAATTCAATCAGTTTCTCGGCCGATCTTCTGATTATGCCTTTTCCTGTCATTTCAGAAATAAGCCAATAACCAATTTCAATTTTACGGTTCAAATAATCAATATCTTTCAAGCCTATAAGTCCCGCAAAACAATTGTCGAACCATATTGTAAATATTTCTTGCCGGTGTTCAACATCATCAATAACCGATTTTACAAAAGCCATACTGTCTTTTACACTTTTTGTATGATCAACAAACGGAAGCCAGGTACGCAAATGTTCCCGGTTGTTGTCAATTGCTTCAAAAATTGAATAAGCATCCTTACTTTTAAGCAATTTTAAAACAATCGAAGTGTTAACGTAAATATTGTGTATAATCATTTTCGATTTGTTTTTATATTTTTGAACATGAATTTGATGGTATTATCGAGTATCAAAAATATCTAAAAAAATAAATATATGCAGACAAAATTTTTAACAACAATCCTGATATTTATGTTGGTAGCCTGTAGTGGTAACCAATCAACAGCTGTGGAGAAAAATGATAAAGAACAAAAAGTGCTTGTTGAAACCGATTATGGCAATATGGTAATAGTACTTTTTAACGAAACTCCCAAGCATCGCGACAATTTTGTTAAGCTTGTAAAAGACGGATTTTACAACGATTTGCTTTTTCATCGTGTAATTAACGAATTTATGATTCAGACAGGAGACCCAAACTCAAAAAATGCAAAAGCAAATGAGCATCTTGGCGGGGGAGGCCCGGGCTATACTATCGATGCCGAAATTGTTGATGGATTATATCATCAAAAAGGTGCACTGGCTGCAGCCAGACAAGGAAACAATGTTAATCCCGAACGAAAATCATCGGGTTCGCAATTTTACATTGTTCATGGTAAAATTTGGAACGATAGCATGATTGTTCAGTTTGAAGATCGCCAAAAATACCAACATGTACGCGCTAAGGCAATGGAGTTATACAATAATCGACTGGATGAAATTAAACAGTTACAAGCTGCCGGCAAAATTGACAGTATAAGTGCTATTGAAATCGAAATTATGGAAAAAGCCGAAAATGAGATTGATGAAAAATTGTATACGTTTAATCAAAAGCGCCGACAAATTTATTCAACTCTTGGAGGTGCTCCTCATCTTGATGGCGAATACACTGTTTTTGGACAAGTAGTTGAAGGTATTGATGTAATTGACTCAATTGCCAAAGTAAAAACTAACAAACAAAACCGGCCTCTCGACGATATTAAAATTAGCATGAAACTTATAAAGTAAATTATTGATGTTTTTGAAATGGATATATCTTCTTTTTATTGTATTATACAGTGTATGCGCTCAGGCACAAACACATAAGGTGCTTATATCGACCAATATTGGCGATATGGAATTTGTGTTATACGACGATACTCCCCTTCATCGCGATGCATTTATTGAATTAGTAAATCAGGGACATTTTAACGGAACATTATTTTACCGGGTTATTAATAATTACATTATTCAGGGTGGTTCGCGCGATTCACGCAATGCTCCTCAAGGTAAATTTATTGGATACGGTGATCCAACAAAAACCGTTGACGATGAAATTCTTGAACACCGTATTTGCAAAAAAGGAGCTTTATGTGCGCCAAGGCAACCTAACGAAATTAATATTCATAAGCAAAGCGATATTTCACAATTTTTTGTGGTGCAAGGGGTAAAATATACTCATGGTCAGCTCGATACTATGGAATTAGCTGTTAACCGACCAATTAAACAAAAAATTAAAAACGAAGTATATACTCCTGATAAACGCGCACGTTTTAACAAACTGAAAACCGATGGAAAAATTGATGAGGCAAAAAAACTTGCATATCAGGTACTCGACGACATAGACCTGAAATATTCATTGGCCCCGGGGAAGCTCGAGTTTACTCAAGAACAACGCCAGGCATATACAACCATTGGAGGAACTCCCCAGCTCGAAAATGAGTACACCGTATTTGGCGAAATTATTGATGGCATTGAAGTAATTGACAAAATTGCGGCACTTAAAACCGACGATAATCACAGGCCATATACCGACGTTAAAATCGAAATTAAATTGATACAATGAAACGGGTACGATTGAGTGAAACACAAAAGGGCATGAATCGGAGAAAATCAGCGTAGCTAATAAACACGTACGAGTTTTATGGCCAAAGATGATCGTTGTTTGTTTTGACTTAAGGCACTGATTTGAAATACAAATGTTGAATCCAATTTTATTCGTATGAAATTTAAAGTGATTGTTATTTTTAGTTGTTTTTTGTGTGTATTGTTTTTTTTACAATGCAAAAATCAGCCACATAAAAATCGTCCAATTGACGAAAATGTGACTCAAAACAGTGCACAAAATCAGAAATCGGTTTTTACCGATGTGGATAAAGCTATTTTTGAAATTACAACATACGATAGTGGCCGAATACTCGAAACCGGGCATGCATTTTTAATAACTTCAAATACCTTGGTTGCACCTTTTTCGCTTTTTCGCGAAGCAAGCCGTGCAAAAATTACTCCTTTAAACGGAGGCAAACCTGTTTGGATAAATCAATTTACTGCTTACGATCGAATTAACAACATTATTTTATTACATACCGATAGCATTAATTCTAAACCTTTGCGATTATACGGAGGATCAAAATTTAAAGGAATTAAAACGATATGCATTGCCAAAAAACGAGGAAACATTCAAGCTCTTAAAACTGGTATTTGTCAGGCTAAAACAGTTATCGAAGGCCAAAATCTTTTTAGTATTTCAAATACAATAGCAACACAAAATATTGGCACACCTGTGTTTGTGTCGAACGGAAGTGTACTGGGGATGGGAATATCAAAAGACCAAATGTATGGCAAAGAATATTATGCCATACCGGCAGCTCAAATTATCGAGATGACTAAAAAAAGAACCGGTGTACGCAAAATATCCGATATCGGAAAAGCAAATATAAAGCGAAATGCTAAACTTAAATATGCAATTTTGTATACCGATTATGGCAACATTACGATCAAATTATATAACGAAACACCAAGATATCGCGATAATTTTATTCAACTTGCCGAGGAGGGATTTTACGACAGTTTATTGGTGCATCGTGTAATAAAAAATTTTGGAATTCAAACCGGTGCTGCCGACACCAGGCATGCTGCTCACGACGATGTGGTTGGTTGGAAAGGTCCGGGTTATACTATTCCTGCACATATTGTTGATGGTTTGTACCATAAACGTGGGGCTATTGGCGCTCCCCGCAAACCCGACGATCAGAACCATAACAGGCGATCGGACGGATCGCAGTTTTATATTGTTACTGGCCGTGTTTATACCGATGAAGAACTTAAGGAGCTTGAAAAAGAACATCAAATACAATTTACTTCTGAACAACGAAAAATGTATAAAACAATTGGTGGTGCTCCACACCTCGATTATTCATACACTGTTTTTGGCGAAGTAATTTCGGGAATCGATATAGCCGACAGAATATCGTTAATGCCTGTTAAAGGCGACTACAGGCCCTTGAGCGATATTCGAATTAAACGTATTGAATTGGTTTTTTAATATCGGTGTTCAATTTTATAATAAATGGAAAATACTAAATATCATTTTATAATCGAAGAGTTTAATTTGTCAGCAGCAATTGTTGCTTTGGTGGCATTAAAAGCAGGATACTCTGTTGCTTTTACTCAAAAGTATTCTTTTAGCAAAGAGTATATTCCTCAATTATCGTATACATATCCATTAAGTATAAAAAAAGTACCATATGCACTCAAACAATTTTCATTTTTATTAAAATGCTCTTCATTATTTCCTTATTTATTTTATCCTGTGCGGGCAATTAAAATTAAGCCCCAAACAAAATTACCGTATTCTGTATTTACTCCTTTTGATAAATTAGCAGGACGAAACCGCGAAAGCAATTTTTTACCTCTCAATTTACAAAAAAGGAAAGTATACAATGTTGTTTCAAATGCGTTAATGCACGGAGTATTGGCGTATGAATATCTTTTTGATGAGCAGCGTGCCAGGTATTTGTTGTATAAAATGTGCATCGATGCAGGAGCTGTTTATGAACCAAACAGTAAGCAAGTTTCAGCACAGTTTGCAATCAATTGTGAGCAACAAAAACAACAACAAACTATAATTCAATTACGGCACAGCAAATGGTCTTATCCAAATCCGGTTCAAATAATCGAAAATGATTTTGTGATTTCGTTTTTTTCGGCAAATAACAAGTTTTGTATTCAAATCGATAGTGAGAATCAAATGCTAATTAAAGCCAAGGTTAACAAGAAAATTATTTTTTATTTGAATGAATTTGAAGTAAAAATAGCTCAAAGTGATATCGCTCAATTGACTGAAGAAATAAATGCTTTTGTAAGTAACACAAATGAGTTGTTGAAAAACTTGCGAAACACAACGAACAAAATAGTATCAGAGATTAAAAAGCAAACAGGTATATCGTTACGCATAAACTCAATTTTCGATTCGGGGAGAGAACATCAAATGCGGCATCAAAAGTTTCGCGAACTCCAGCTTACATGTGATGAAAAATTTGATCTTGCCAAACAAACAGGCATATGTTATGAGCGGTTTACGTATTTTTTTTATCGATATTATTCTCAAATTGATGATATGATTGAGAATGCATATAAAATGATGGAAACAACTCGAGATCCTGATTTTATCTGGGATTCAATTGAAAAAAATACACCGTGGAACAGATCTCAAAATATACAGCATTAATTAAGCTGCTTTTTTAAACTTACGCCATATTTTTGAAGCTATACGTTTTTTCTTTTTTCTTTTTGTATCAACAGTTTTTTGGGTATTAAAGAGCGCAATATTTTCGACCAGTTTGTTTGCAAATTCCTGTAATTCTTCGGCACTTGCAGACATTTCTTCGGCAGTGCTGGCGCTTGTTTGTATGTTGCTGTTAATTTCGTTAATTGCCGAATTAATTTGTTGAGCATTTAAATCTTGCTCGTTGCTGGCTGCACTAATCGAAGCAACAAGTTCAGTAGTGCGATTAATAAGAGGAACAGTTTCGTTAAGTTTATTGTTGGCGCTGTGAGAAATATCGCTGGCTTCGATCGACATTTTTTGTATTTCGAGGGCAGCCTCTTTACTAAGTTCGGCAAGTTTACGCACTTCTTTAGCTACAACAGCAAAACCCGAGCTGTTTTCTTTCGAACGGGCAGCTTCAACCGCTGCATTAAGTGCTAATATATTGGTTTGAAGTGCAATATCGTTAATGATATCAATTTTTTGAGTTATTTTTTCGAGAGCATTAATAGCTTCGAGAGCTGAGTTGTAGCTTTCGTTTACCGAGTTGTGTGCTTGGTTTGCCACATCGTTGGTAAGTTTCGAATTGTTTGAATTGCTGCTTATACTCTTTGTCATTTCTTCCATCGAAGCCGAAATTTCTTCAATTGAGGCTGCTTCGGTACTGGCTCCGGTTGAGAGTTCATCGGAAGTATTTTTTAGTTGAAGACTGGTAATATTGATTTGTTCGGATATTGTTTTTGTGCTTCCAATTACTGTAATAAGTTCTCGTGACAGGTTAAAAATCGATTTATTTAACCGGCCTATCTCGTCTTTTCGTTTTATATCTTTGGCATTTAAATTGAATTTGAGGTACCCTTTTGACATCAGGTTGAGTTTTTCTTCAACATTATTAATTGGTTTTTGTACATTTTTATGTGTAATAAAAAAGCAAACCCATGAAAGGAAAATAATGACAGACAATGATAACCATTGTGGATAAATATTGGGGAAACTTGAACTTAGCCGTGTACCAATTGCAACAATAAACAAATTTATCATCCATACAAAACCAATTCTAAACATTAAGTTATTTTTAAAAAAAAAGTGTAAAACCAGGTAAGCAACAGGTAATCCAATAAATAAAATTACAACAATACTTTTCAATGTAGCATCCATGTTTATGATATTTAGGCTATTATAGTTAGTGAGTTTTGATAATGTATATATTTAGAATAAAACATTATAAAAAGAGCAAAATTATGGAATATTACGACATGACAAATATCAGTAATTGATTTTTGATGAAAGGCTATATATGCTTTATGAATGCATGATTATTTGTGACGAAAGGAAATCTTAAAACTATTAATAATTATTTCAGACATAAAAAAAGGCTGCTAAACAGCAGCCTTTTTAAAGAATTATTTTTTTGATAACAAATTAACCACGTACAGCAGCAATACCCGGCAATTCTTTACCTTCGAGATATTCGAGTAATGCACCACCTGCTGTTGATATGTACGAAACATCGTTTGCCATACCAAATTTGTTAATGCACGCCACCGAGTCGCCACCGCCAATAAGCGAAAAAGCTCCTTTTTTGGTTGCAGCAACAATTGCTTCGCCAATAGCTTTTGAACCTTTAGCAAAAGTATCGAATTCGAAAACACCTACAGGGCCATTCCAAAGAATTGTACCTGATTCTTCGATTACTTTTTTCATATTATCAATTGATTCAAGGCCGGCATCAAGGCCTTGCCATCCATCGGGTATTTGGTTTGCTGCAACAGTTTTTGTATTTGCATCGTTCGAAAAATCGTCGGCTGCTAATACATCTTTAGCCATAATAAGCTGTACTCCTTTTTCTTTTGCAATTTTTTCGATTTTCTGGGCAGTTTCAAGAAAATCGTCTTCACAAATTGAGTCTCCAATTTTACCACCTTTTGATTTTACAAATGTATAGGTCATACCACCACCAATAATCAGGTTATCAACTTTATCGAGCATGTTTTCGATAATAGTAATTTTTGACGACACTTTTGCACCTCCCATAATTGCAGTAAGAGGCCTTGCAGGCGATGTAAGTACTTTATCGAGGCTTTCGAGTTCGCTGTTAATTACGTATCCAAACATTTTGTCGTTAGGAAAAAATTTGGCAATAACTGCAGTTGATGCGTGTGCACGGTGGGCAGTTCCAAAAGCATCGTTAATCCAGCAATCGCCATTTTTAGCCAGTTGCTCGGCAAAAGCTTCGTCGCCTTTAGTTTCTTCGGCATGAAAACGAAGATTTTCGAGAATAAGTACTTCGCCGGGTTTTACGTTATTGGCCATTTTAAGTGTTTCGTCGCCTATGCAATCGGGAGCGATTTTTACGGTAGCACCGTCGAGTAATTCCGACAGATGATTTACCAAATGGCGGAGTGAGAAAATATCCTCGGGGCCTGATTTTGGGCGTCCCAAGTGCGACATAATGATTGGAGAACCACCTTTTTCAATTACTTTCTTAATGGTGGGGAGCGCTGCCCTCATTCGGGTATCGTCGGTTATTTCTAACTTGTCGTTCAACGGTACGTTAAAGTCAACTCTAATGAGTGCTTTTTTTCCTGAAAAATCGTAAGTTTCAATTGTTTGCATTGTATTTGAACTTTAGGTTTAAAATGAGTTCAAATATAAGAATTTATAGAATATCACTCTATTTTCTTATTTGATTTTCGTTTATAATTTACATTGAATATACAGTGTTGTAAGCTTTTGGCCTTACAACCATTTTTTACGTTTAAAATATATGAGCATTACAATTGCCATAATAATCATTACTCCCCACATAATAAAATAGCTGTATTTATAATGCAGTTCGGGCAAGTAGTCGAAATTAGTCCCGTAAATTCCGGCAACAAAAGTCAGAGGAATAAATATTGCAGCAAATATTGTAAGTATTTTCATTACTTCGTTGGCGCTGTTGCTCAAATTGGTGTTGTATATGTTGAGTTGATCGCTAATCATGGTGTAATACACATCGATGGTTTCAATGGCATGGGTTATCAGGTCGTCGATATCGTCGAAAAATGGTTGGGTATTTGGAGTGAGTAGGCCCGATTCGCTGTTTTTGAGTTGTTTACTTATTTCGCGTGCCGGCCTTACTGCCTTACGCACAAAACTAATTTCGGTTTTGTGGTGGTAAATCTCTTCAATGAGTTCTTTATTGTTTTTCGAAAGAATGTGTTCTTCGTTGCCTTCAATTAGTTCGCCTAACGAGCCCAGGCAAACCATGTAATTATCAACAATGGTATCGATAATGCGGTAAAACAGGTAGTCGGTTTTAAGCGAACGAAGCTTGCCAATATTATCGCGTAGCCGCTGGCGAATGGGTTCGAAAAATGTGCCCACTTGTTCTTGAAACGAGATTACATAATTGCTGCCCAGTACCAGGGTAATTTGTTCCGATTGAACATTATGAGTATCGACCGAAAGCTGTAATTGTTTCAAAAAAATCACAATGTTATGGTTATCTTCAACCATTTTGGGGCGTTGGTCGGTATTGGCAATATCCTCGAGCACCAGCGACGATAGTTCAAACGAACGTCCAACTTCGTTAATTACGTCGGGGTTATGTAGCCCGTCAATATTAATCCAGTTTACATGTTTATCCGAAAGTTTTGTAACCATATCGGAAACATTATCTGTTTCGTGCTCAATTACTTCCGAAAGATTATACGACAGAAGCCTGAAACGGGGTTTATCCATTTTTTGGCGGCCAATAAATGTAACGTTTCCCGGGCCTTTGTCAATCAATACTTTTCTGTTTTTTATAAACCGTGGCATAGTGTTTTATTTAGCTAATGTCTTTTTGATCTTGTGAGTTTATAAATAAAATTGATCCAATATCATCATATCCCATAAAGTAGCTTTCTTTTTTTCGTTTAACAAGCTCTTCTCTGAAACCAATAATGGTTAATCCTGCCGATACCGAATGTTTGTTAATAATGGTTTTCGACGATATATTTTCTTGGCGCGGAATAATAATAATGTTATTTGCACTAATTGGTAGCCGACCCGCAATTACCATATTTTCGAGTTCGTGTTTAGCATCTTCGTCTTTGCCGGGATCACAAATATTAAATATTTTTATTGCAGCTTTTTTCCAATCGTGATGGCCAAGAATAATAAAGCTAAGTAAAATCATCAGGTTTCCGTTGTCGTAGTCACCGGCACGTATCCATACGTGTATTTCTTTTTTTAGATCAACAATCTGCCCCGACGATGCCAATACTCCAATATCGAAATTACCGGCACTGATGAATGAAAGGTTATCGACAACTTTATCGAGATTTTTGCCGGTTTTTTTATCAAAATCGAGTAAAACCATATTGTTTTCCATCCCCGATATACCGGGCAATTGTATTGCTTGTGCAATAGCCGATGTATACGAAGGCGATATAAGCGAATCAATATATATATGTTTCTCAATGCCTTTATACATTTCGGTAATCCGATTTATTTCTTTTTCGGCTTTTTCTTTGGTGCTTTTACTGTAGTAGCCTTCAACCAGGTGTAAATATGTTCCAAAACCGTATTTAAATGACATCCAATTTAAAAGCTGCAATATTTCGTTTCGTTCAAAAGTATCTTGCGAAATACAAATTGTACTGGGGCGCCATTCCTGGTATTTTCCTTTTTGCTTTTGTTTTTGGAGGTATGTATGTAGGTTTCGGTTAAGCTGGTATATGCTGTTTGCAAATATCGCCTGCAATCCTTTACGATCTTTATTCTTGTGATTTACGTAAGCGTAAATTAATATCATTATTACAAAAGCAAGCAGAGCATAGCTTGTGTTAATTTTAAACATTACCCAAACCGAAACAATAAAACCGGTTATTGATAAATACCAGCGTGAGCGAAAAGTTGGACGGTATGATGGTGATGCTCCAAAATGGTTTAAAAACGAAATAAGACAAATTGTTCCGTATGTTACCATAAAAAACATCGATATTATTTCGGCAACAGCGTTAATATCTCCAATTAACACAAATCCAAAAGCAATTAGTAAGGTGATAATTGATGCGTTATATGGTTCTCCGTTTTTTTCTCTCGACAGCCAAATGTTTAACCTACGTAGCGGAAAAGAATTGTCTCTTGATAAAGCCTGCAATGTTCGTGGGGCAACCATTACCGATCCTAATGCCGACGAAACTGTTGAGGCTGCAAGCCCCAGGGGTATAATAACAGCTCCGCCAAGAGCAATATGTGCCATAATGAGCTGATTGCTTATCATGTCGTCGGGTGAAGCCGATGTTGCCATTTTGTATACTACAAAAAAGTAAACAATCATTCCGCATAAAGTGGCCATTGTTGTCCCCAGCGGGATTGATTTTGATGGATTTTTTAAATCGCCCGATAAGCCTACTCCGGCTGTCATGCCTGTAAATGCCGGAAATACAATAGCAAAAACCATAAAAAAATCGTTTGAGTTGCGAAACTCAAAATTCGAAAAACTTATTGTACTATCGGGTTGGTATCCGGTTTTTCCAAGAAAAAACATGGCAATTGAGAAAAACAGAATAGCTACTACAAAATAGAGCAGCTTTACTCCTAAGTTAGCACCTTGTTTTAAAATAATAAGCGATAGAATTGCCAACGTAGGTATGCTTACGGCCTGGCGTGGTAATTCAAAATTATACTGTGATAACAGCCATTGAAAAAGAAACTCAAACGATTCGGTAAAAGCAATAATGTAAAAAGCTACACTTACGGCCTGTGATAAAAAGAGTGTAAAACCAATGGTTGAGCCAATATTTAGCCCAAATGAGCGTGAAATGATAAAATATTCGCCACCACCTTGTACCCGCTTGTTTGTTGCAAGTTCCGATATTGCCAATGCTGTAGGTATGGTTACCATGTGCCCGAGTAAAATAATAAATATTACTCCCCAAAACCCTAGTGAGCCTACTGCAAAGCCAAACCGTAAAAAAAGTATTGCACCTAAAATTGTTGATATTGCGGTAAAAAATACGGGTGCTGTTCCAAATTTTTTGGAGTTAATCATTTTTATCTGTGGTTTTTATATTTTACTTCGTAAACATCAGTTCTTCGGTCTTTAAGGTTACGCACACCACCGTATGCATGCAGTTCGCGCAGCAGGTCGATATCAACATCGGCTACCAAAATCATTTCGGTGTTGGGTGTCGATTCGGCTTTAATGCCATTGGCCGGAAACGAAAAATCGCAGGGGGTAAATACAGCCGATTGGGCATACTGAATACTCATAT
>CAZARW010000004.1:0-82954 GCA_964487645.1 uncultured Prolixibacteraceae bacterium | reverse complement strand
CGCTAAGATAAGCATATTCATGGTATTTGCAATGTGCCTAATTCAATAAATTAATTTCATAAAAAAAGGAATCAATTTTCATTGATTCCTTTTAAAGTCGGGGTAGCAGGATTCGAACCTGCGACCCCCTGCTCCCAAAGCAGGTACACTAACCGGACTGTGCTATACCCCGAAATATTTTTTATTACTCTTTTATTTTTTTAGAACCTGCGACCCTCCCGATCGCATCGGAATAAACTAACCGGACTGTGCTATACCCCGAAATTGTGCTGCAAATATACTCAAGTTTATGAATTACCGGCACATTTACATTTAAGTTCGTATAAAAAAAATTAAAAATGCGGAGAGAGGGGGATTCGAACCCCCGGTACAGTGTTACCCGTACGCCGGTTTAGCAAACCGGTGGTTTCAGCCACTCACCCACCTCTCCAGGCTGATGCGTAACAAAATTAATTTTTTCTTAAAAATATTTTGAACGTAACATGGCTTTTATATTACCCTCGCCAATTGTGCGTGCAAATATAAATTGTTTCGCTGCTTTTGCAAAATAAAAATCAAAAAAATGATCTAAAAAATGCATAGTACAAAGTATACGTTTTTAACTTTGCCAAATAATGTTATTCATTCGTATTGTCGGCCTCCTTTTAATCATTTGTTTAACAACACACAACAAACACTCACTCAAATATTGTTGGCATAAGCAACGCTCTGAAATACTAAAAATACAACAATGAAATAAAGTTACATACACTGTAATTTCAATTATTGCCTGATACATTTTTTTATTGAAATATTTGATTGTGCAATCAGTTGATTATTCTATCATTAGTAATATGTCATACATTTTTACACCTGTAATGCCCGAAAAAACTTGCATTTATGGGTTTTCTAACGTATTTTTGATATAGAAAATCAAGTTCTTTAAAATATAAAAATTAACCGCATTTTTAATCCTGTTCTTGGTAAACTCAACACTATAAATAGAACCGAGCAAGCTTTTGGATGTAATGACAGGCCTTGTAGTCCTATTCCGATAACTATCGGGATTGGGATGAGCAGTATAACTGCCGGTGGAAGTCAGATCAGCCAGGCACTCAAATCCTGTTTTTCGGGGTTTTACGCAATCAGGATAATGCGGTTTTTTTTTGCCCTCTTCTCAAACAGAATCATTTTATAACTTTTTATTGTTTATCTGCTTTATATAAAGGGACTCTCATTGTTTTATATACTTGTGGAATATCTGGAACATGATTATTGTTTACATCCTTAAACGACCGACAATAATGATAAACTGCAAGCCACTCTTTTGCTTCGGAAAACTCATTACTCACAGAATGAATCTGTAGCTTACACTCACTGCTATTCGCAGGTAAACCATCTTCGTTTTTAATTTCGATATTAACAAGGCCAAAGCTTATTTTTCGCAATTTGCTTATAAACCCTATCATATATGCATTACTCACTACAGCAATCAACTCTTCGCTTTGTTTGTCGAAATCGATTTTTTGATCTTTTTTAATTCCCGTATTGAATTTTATGCTTTTAATTTTTCTAAATATTCTTTTGTCCGGATCATATTCAATATCAATACCCGAGAAATAGATAAAATATGGAGGTTTTGAGGGATAAACACTTAAAATTAATTCAAAAAGCATTTTTAACTCATAACCTGTAACATATACCAAGCCAAGAGGATCGCCCGGAACTTTGTCGGCACCCATTCCAATTGGCATTACATTAAATAAATCGTTAATATTTTGAAACCCTTTTTTCCCAGTTTGGATATTGTTTCGAATAACACCTGTAGCAACTAACGCAACATCAACCGGAGCCTGCACATGCTTATCGACATAATAATATATTGCATCGGCAACAAAAGGCCCCAGGTTGCTTTGCAGTGGATTATGCTCATCAATGTGCAAATCGAATGACGTTTCAACAATATGCTCATCCATGCTTATTCCAATATCAGACAATACTGTTTCTTCAATGAGTTGAGCATTCCTGTCAATAATATTTTGAACTAGAGTATCGGCTTCAACACTATCGTCCATTACAAGCAATTGATTTTGGAACAAAGGATTACGATCGGCATCAAAACACACCTCAACCTTGCCAACATATACTCCGGCTGTACCGGTTTGTACTACAGGTGTATTATTTCCGTACCCGGCTTGTTTCATCACGGTATGAGTATGTCCGCTTATAACAATATCAATTTCGGATACAGCAGCAAGAGCAATGTCTTCGCCTTTCCAGTTTCCTTTCTTGTTTTTTACTACACCACTGTGCGAAAGCGCAATTACCAGATCAACGCCCTCAACATTACGCATATAGTGGGCAATACGCCTGGCTGTTTTTTTATAATTGTATGTTTCAACTCCGTATTTTGCTGGAATTGATTCAACAGCATCAATTCCCAGTAAAGCAAACAAACCAATTTTGTAACCGTTACGCTCTGTAATTGCATATTCCCCAATTACATCGTTCAAAAAGTGTTTTTGCAACATTGAATCCGAAACATTGACCGATTGTTTATAGTTTGAACAAAGCAACCGGGGTATTGCTCCATTATTGAAATTGTTGCTGATAATTAAAGCCAACGAATCGGGGCCAAAATCAAATTCATGATTTCCTATTGCTACGTAATCGTAGCCCATTTTATGCATCAAATTAAGCCCCAAACCATGACTCAACTCAATGCTGTGAAAAAGAGTTCCCATTAAAAAATCACCGGCATCAACAACCAACAATTTATCGCCATATTTTTCTTTTTCTGATTGAATAAAACCAGCTATACGCGCAAAACCACCCCGCGTACAATCGTTATCGTTTAAAAAAGGAGTATATTCAGCCTCGGGCGAAAAACCGTTTACATGCGAATGAAGATCGTTAGTATGAAGTATAACAATATCTTGCGAAAACAAATTTGCAACACTTACTTGCAATAAGAACATCATGAAAAACACATTTCTCATATACAATATTTTTTGTTGTTAATACCTTGCTAAATAATTATTGCGGAATATACTATCAACTGCAGACCTCGCACAGAATCATCAACACCAACAAATTACAAGCTGTATTGCAAACTTGTAATATTATCACGAATACATGTAGATTAATTATTCCTTATTACTCAAAAAAAAAAAATTCCACCCTGTTTTTTTTGAACACAATAAATGTAGTAATTAAAAATTTGATTAACAATATAAAACTGAACTACAATCAATCAATTAATCAATTTTGAGCACCAGACAACAAATATTTTTGCAATGCACTAAAAACAAACACCTTACAGAGCCACAAAATCGCACTACTAACCAACTGGAAAAGGACAACAAACTATTAATGAAAACCGAAAAGCACTTATTAATTATACACCAGGCTAAAACCAGTAAACCGAAATCCACCGGTATTACGCATTTGTCCGTAAGGAATAATACCTGAATAATAACGCAGAAAGAAACCTATATTTTTACCATGTGAATTAACCGTATGCATCCATCCCAGGTATATATTGCAATTCCAACTGCGGGTTTCGGGGATATTGTATACATAACTAAATTTTGCACGGTTTCGGAACTCGGCACTAAAAACCTGTTTCCATTTTGATGAACATAAAAACCCGTTACTGCGTTGCGCATTAATTTGGACATATGCCTCAAAAACACTTTTGCTATAAGGAACATCCGCTCCTTTAACTTCGAGCGAATCGTATTTATAATATCCATCGGAGTGATTCAACAAGCTCTGAATACCAAACTTTAGCGACAACAGATTTGATTTTATTGTATCGGGGTCGTTTAGCACAAAAGCAAGCTCCCACGATTCGTGCGACAAGTTTATGCGCTTAAAATCGTCAAATTTTTGGTATCCACGCAACGAAAACTCATCGCCAATATGGGTACTTTCATGAATTATTGGAATAAATAGAATTCCGGCATTTTGTATAATAGGCGAATCGAAATATGTTAAAACACCTGTACGTATTCCAAACGAATAATCTGTATTTATTACTGCAGCTGTTGGCGGTCCAAATAAATCGATCAAAACATTTAAACCTACATACATATCGGCAATAAACTTTGTTTTTTGATTATCCAATAAAACTTCGGCACCGGGCAGTATTGCTCCAAGATTTGTTTCGATAAGTGGTTTATATGTAAAATCTTCAACAAAATAATATCCATCGAGTTTGTTGATATAACCGGTTTCGAGTTTAATTGCAGATGAACGTATTTCGGACACAAAAGGCCGCAATACCTGTGTATGTGAAAAATATTTTGTTGTACAATTTTGTGATACTCCATCAAGGCTAACAATGGTCAAGAACACAAATGTCATTAACAATACAGTCAAAATATTTTTATTACAGGTTTTCATTATTTGCAAAATATTGTTTAGTAATACATAAAATGCCCTCTTAATTGGCCTTTTGTGTTAATTTCAAGAGCAGGAAAAGGTACTTTTAATATATCGAGCCCTTTAAATAGCATTTCAAGAAAATGAGAATTGGTTGGAATTTTTGACCAATCGACATCAAGCGAAAAAATTACCTGCCGGTATCGTTGGGTTGGAGGAATAACTACACCATTGTATTCGGTGCGGTTTTCAAATTCGCCAAACATTCCTCCGGCACTATATCCTACAGCAAAATTCAGCCAATCGGGCAAAAAATCGGTTAGGGTAAGCTTGTTTATATTGGCCGAGAACCAATACGTATGCCCATTATAATCGTCGGACAAACCTGCCCAGGGTGTTTCACCTAAATATCCGTTTGCCATTTTTTGATATTTTGAAGGCCAATATGAAAATTTCATTTTTACATATTGATCATCAAAAATCAACTCTTGCCCTAACATTAACGAACTCCCAAAGGTATTGGCAACCACGTCGCCCCACGAGAATCCCCACCCTTCGTTTAATCCGTCAAATACTTCGATTGGTAACTGAAGCATAAAGCCCATCATTCCTCCGTATAATAATGCTTTATTTTTGGGCATTCCTACTTTTCTGAAACTGTAGTAACTAATACGGCTTTCGTTGTATGCAGTTGTTGCATGTCCAAATTTATCGACCTGTAAATATCCTGAGTTATCGTTATAAAAATGAAACGGAACACTTGCCCGATCTTCGTACCAAACTTTACTTAAAAAGTATAAAGTTCCTCCATATATAGCTGCATGTGCACCGGCAACACAAAACAAACCGGTTTTGTTCAGGCTATCGGGGTATTGTAAATATGTTTTTGATTGATTATTGCGGTTAAAATTTGCAAATACATGTGTTATGCCAATGAGTTGAACGATTAACAGCAGCAATACAGTTTTTCTTATCATTATGTGATTCGTTAATTATCAAATGTTGGGTTAAAAAAACACGGCAAAATTAATTCAAATTATGAATAAACTATTTTACAACTGAATATTTTACATGTTCAATTGCAATTTCAAAAGTATTATCGTAAACGTTGATCGATATAAAAAAAAGCAAAAATCTACAAAACATACTCACGCATATAACTATCTATCATGCTGTTGTATGACTGCATCAACAAACGTAAAATTTTATTATTTACATCAAACCGAAAAGTATCGGCCAAAGCAATTGGTAAAATTTTAGGTGATGTTCCGGTAATAAATGCCGAATCGTACAAATCCAAATCGTTTTTTTTAATTGGCAAATAATCAATGTCAATATTTTGAATTTTGGCTATATGCAATACTTTTTCGAGAGTAATTCCACGCAAAACTTTGTACATAGGTGGTGTAATTAATGTGTTGTTTTTGATGCAAAAAAAGTTTGACCGGCTGCCTTCGGTTATTTCATTGTTTTGGTTTACAAGCAACACTTCGTAAACACCTTTTTCGGATATTATTGAATTGGCTTTTTCGCGAATATTTTGTTGCACAATTTTGGCTTCAGGATTGTTTCGTTCGGCATGCAAAAAATCAACATCAACACCGTTTTCGTACTGGTTTTTATCAGGATATTTGTGTGGAATAAAACAAGCATTCAAACTTTGCCTGCCTTCATCAAAATATACATTAATCAACACATTTCCATTTGGGCATTTGTTTTTGTTTGACAGCTTAGTTATAAGCCTGAATAACTGCTTGTGATTTATGCTTGCTGTTTGGTTGATTAAACTACACGAATGCGAAAGTCTGTTCAAATGCTCAGAAAAAAACAAAGGAATTCCTTGGATTACACGCACAACTTCATAAATAACAGGTGCATTTTTTGGTGGTACTATTTTATCGTTATGCAAAGTAACTGAATCGTTTACAACACAGTATTTATTTTCCATTATTTGTATCAATTTTGTTTATACGGTGAAAATAATGTTTTGAATCGCCCCATTCGCCATAGCCAATTTTTTTCTCATCAATTTTCAGCAATGCATCGGGTTTATTTTGATTTATACCGGAATCGGTATCAGTACATGGCTTATTATTATACAGATAGTACATATTACGATAATGATCAGGAGTTATATTTGGCATTACAACATTTGCCCCTGCCAGTATAGCCTTTTCGCGTCCCATTGGGTCAATTGCCTGCAAAGCAGTAGCAGCAGCAATATTTATATCAGGCATAAGCAACCTCAATACAGCAATCATTTTTAATGCCATTTCGAAACGGATGTTCAACGGCCACAATTGGTTTTTATGTTGAAACAAAGGAGTATCGCAATGTTCAATGTATGGTCCCATACCCACCATATCGATGTCGAAATTTTTCATAAACAACAAATCATCGGCCAAATGCTCAATACTTTGAAACGGGAGTCCAATCATAACACCGGTTCCAACCTGATAAGCTATTTTTTGCAGAGTCAATAAACATTTGTATCGGCGATCGAAACGATGTGAATGTGGATGAATTTTTTTATACAGATCTTCGTTCGATGTTTCGATACGAAGCAAATAACGATGAGCTCCGGCATCGAACCAACGCTGATAAGTATCCGGATTTTGTTCGCCTACCGACAGTGTTATACCTAAACGATTATTGCTGAGTTTTTTTATTTGCTTAAGTAAATTCTCGACACGCAAAGTAAAAGCTTCCGATTCAATTTCGCCCGATTGTAAAACAAGCGAAGCATAATTGTGATTATAGGCATACTTTGCAGCATCGAGTATCTGAACATCGCTTAAATTATAGCGTTGTGCCTTACTGTTATCTTTACGAATACCACAATACAAGCAATTTTTTTCACATATATTCGAAAACTCAACCAAACCTCTAAAATACACCTTATTGCCTACTGTGCGTTGTTTTACCTTACCGGCTGCAGCAAGCAAATAATCCATTTCCGAGCCACGGGTTTCGAGCAAGTTTACGATATCAGGTTTTTGCAATTTTTTTTTCGCTACTATGTTTTTTATGGCTTCCATTTCATTTCAAAAATGCTAAAAAAACATTGCAATACATTCAAATCAGAAATAAAAATATGCTTTGCTTGCATAAATTAAAACATAAGAATAAATTGTGTGGTTAAACATATTTATATGCACGAAGCTTCATTTTACACAAAACTTGATCAACAAAAGGTTCAATGCAATTTATGCCCGCGTAACTGCATTATTGATATTGGCAAGTTTGGCGACTGTTACGCGCGCCGAAATCGCGACGGAATACTTTCATCTGAAGTATACGGACGGCTGGCTGCTATTGGAGTCGACCCTATTGAAAAAAAACCACTTTATCATTTTTATCCGAGCAAAAAAATACTCTCGATTGGTACTACCGGCTGTAATATGCATTGTGTGTTTTGTCAAAATCACGAACTTTCGCAATGTAAACTCCGAAAACCTGCCAATATTTATAATCTTAGCCCCGAACAAGTAATTGATCAGGCAAATAAAAGTTCAAACAATATAGGATTAGCCTATACATACAATGAACCTACAGTAAATTTCGAGTTTATGATTGAATCGGCACGGCTTGCAAAATTAGAGGATATGAAAACTGTGATTATAAGCAACGGATACATAAATGCCGACCCTTTGCACATGCTGCTTGAATACACCGATGCTTTTAATATCGACTTGAAAGCATTTATCGATACTTTTTATAAAAAATACACTAAATCAACATTGAAACCGGTTTTAGATACAATAAAAAGCATAGCAAACTCAAATAAACATCTCGAAATTACACATTTAGTTATTCCGCAAGCAAACAGCGACGAAGACGAATTTGAAAACATGTGCAAGTGGATAGCTAACGAAACCGGAGAAGATACACCTCTACATATTAGCCGGTATTTTCCGCGCTACGAAATGGATCAATACCCTACTCCGCCCGAAACTCTTTTTGCTTTTTACGACATAGCAAAATTGTATTTGCACCACGTATACATTGGCAATATTGCTACCGAATTACACAGCAACACATATTGCCCCAACTGTAAAAGCACATTAATTGAACGCACACTTTACCATACAGTGAAAAAAAATATCGACAGCCGGGGCAATTGTTCTAATTGTGGAACAGCAGTTATTACCAACATGTAAACATATTTTCATAATTTTTATTTATTAATAATGTAAATCAAAAAAATGGAAACACTACGTAATGCAAAGTTTGCAGGAAGGTTTTATCCGAACAATAAAGCCGAAATTGAACACTTAATAGAACACCTGACAACACACGAAGAGAAAGATTTTAACAACACCATATACAAAGGCAACATACTTGGAGGTGTTGTTCCCCATGCAGGCTATATTTATTCGGGATACCAGGCAGTGCATTTTTATAATGCATTAAAAAATAACCAACAACACATCGACACAATAGTAATAATTAACCCAAACCATACAGGTATTGGCAAGGGGCAGTTTAACCAAAGCGAAGCCACAGCCTGGGAAAGTCCTCTTGGAAAAATTCAGTACGACATTGATTTTGCTGAAAAACTTAATATTGAAGCCTACGAACCGGCTCATGCAAACGAACATTCGGCCGAAGTGCATTTGCCTTTTTTACAGTATTTTTTAAACTATACCTTTAAAATTGTTGCAATTACAATGAATGTTCAAACATTCGAAAACGCACAATTACTTGCTTCAAAGATTTTTGATGCTGCAAAAAAAACTGCAAAAAACATTGCTGTTATTGCATCGGGTGATTTTTCGCACTACGAAACTCCCCAAACAGCTCTCGAAAAAGACACAAAGCTGATTCAACAGATAACACATCTCGATTCGAAAAAAATTTTCGAAACAGTACATAAATATTCAATATCGGCATGTGGCTACGGACCTGCAGCAACACTGGTTGAATACTCAAAACTAATGTATAAAAAACCTACTGCAACGCTTTTAAAATACGGACATTCGGGCGAAATAAATCATTCAGAAAAAGTTGTAAGCTATGCATCAATCTTATTTACAGGAACGGATTAATATCAGAATAATTTTATTTATTTAAAGCTCAACATACGGTTATTAAAAACACAAAAAACCCTGTTGTGATAAAAGACTTTGCCATGGATAACTAAAAACATAAAAAAACATTATTTTAGTGCAAAATTTACACACATGATCAAATCAATGACAGGTTACGGGAAAGCCGAATGTGAGCTCCCTTCGAAAAAAATTACAATTGAAATTAAATCGCTCAACAGCAAACAACTTGATATAAATACCCGTTTGCCAAATTTATACAAATCGAAAGATATTGAGATTCGGAAGATGATTGCCGAAAAAATGATACGCGGAAAAATCGATTTAATTTTATACTACGATCAGCTTGGAGACGAGACCAATGCAAACATCAACACTCCAATAGTAAAAAATTATTTTGAGCAACTAAAAAGTGTTTACACTGATTTGAATCTCGAAATGAGTGAAAGAGCAATACAAGCCATACTCCGTTTGCCCGATGCTGTTAAAATTAATCACGAAGAACTTGACGAAGAAGAATGGCAAATTATTTCGGAATGCATAATGGATGCAATTGAAAAACTTGATCAATTCAGAATTCAGGAAGGAGCCGCTATGCAAACCGACATTTGCTCACAAATTAATGCAATACGTGAATTAAAAGATCAGGTTACTCCTTTTGAGCCCGAACGAATTGATCAGGTAAAAACAAAACTTACCGATGCCTTAAGCACCTTACAAAACAATGTTCAATCGGATCCAAACCGTTTTGAGCAAGAATTGATTTACTACCTCGAAAAACTCGATATTAACGAAGAAAAAGTACGGCTCGAAAACCACTGCATTTATTTTCTCGAAACCATTGAGAAAGAAAAAGCGCCAGGTAAAAAACTCGGATTTATATCGCAGGAAATTGGCCGCGAAATAAACACCATGGGATCGAAAGCGAACCATGCCGAAATTCAAAAACTTGTAATAAAAATGAAAGATGCACTTGAGCGCATTAAAGAACAATCGTTAAATATTTTATAAAGTAATGAAAGGGAAACTGATCATTTTTTCGGCTCCATCGGGGTCGGGTAAAACAACTATAGTAAAACATTTACTTAGCAAAAATTTTAAACTCGAATTTTCGGTTTCGGCAACAAGCAGGCCACCCCGCAAAAACGAAATACACGGTAAAGATTACTACTTTTTATCTGCCGATCAATTCAGACAAAAAATTAGCAACAACGAATTTCTTGAGTGGGAAGAGGTATACAAAGATCGATATTACGGAACCTTGAAATCGGAAGTTGAACGAATAACAAAAGCCGGAAAAAATGTAGTTTTTGATGTTGATGTTGTGGGTGGATGCAATATAAAAAAAACATATTCCGATCAAGCTCTCTCAATTTTTGTTCAACCTCCATCGGTTGCCGAACTCGAAAAACGCTTAAAAGCCCGATCGACCGACTCGGACGAAGTAATTGCCACCCGTATTGCTAAAGCCGAATACGAAATGACTTTTGCCTCACAATTTGATGTAGTTATTGTAAACGATGTTTTAGAAGATGCATGCCGCGAGGCCGAAAATGTGTTGAGCAATTTTTTATTGTAACACCTACAATCAGTATATTTACAAAAAAACACAATATGAATACCGGGCTTTTTTTTGGTTCATTTAATCCTATACACATAGGGCATATGGCCATTGCCAATTACTTGGTTGAATATGGCCCAATAAATCAAATGTGGTTTGTTGTTACGCCACACAATCCCCTCAAAAAAAAATCGAAACTGCTCGACGATTATCAACGGCTCGAACTTGTAAACCGTGCAATTGATAACGATTACCGTTTTTTTGCTTCCGACATCGAATTTCGCCTGCCAAAACCCAATTTTACAATCGACACTTTGGTTTATCTAAAAGAGAAACATCCAAAACGCAATTTTTATCTGATTATTGGTTCCGATAATTATGTAAGCATGAAAAAATGGAAAAATTGGGAAATACTTATACGCGATTACAAGTTTTTAGTTTATCCACGCCCCGGGTTCGACCATACAAGTATTGATTTTGGAAAGAATTTTGAAATAATTCATGCCCCCAATATCGAAATTTCGTCAACCTTTATTCGCAAATCAATTGCTCAGGGAAAAGATGTGCGTCACTTTATGCACCCTTCGGTAAATAAATACATTAACGAGATGAATTTTTACAGATAAAACGCGCACTGTGTTATCCGCTTATTTCTTAATTTTGATTCCCGAAGTAAATATTATTCAAACAATCAATCCGAATATCATTGGGGATGTTCAACTGTTTGCTTGTGTGTAAAACAACTTTTACCTGATCGGCAGGCAGAATATCAAAATAATTATCTACTACAAACACTTCCTCAATATCAGGTGTTTGAACATATACCCCTTTTGCAAATACATCGGAATTTAACACCAATTCGTAACCATCAGAAACTTTACTCCATTTTTCGATATTGATATTTGCTTTTTGAAAATTCACATGCATTGGCTTTTTGAACAACATCGTATTGTGGCTAAGAATTTTTTGATTTTCGGAGAGCGAAACATGCAAAAAACAATCTTCTGCCTTAAGATCAAGAGTATCAGTCGAAAACATATATATTATTGATGAGTTATTGGCTTCAATGCTTCTGTTTTTTGTGATATCGAATAAAAGCTTACCATTCATATCGGCAAGTTTCACATTTAATTTTGCGTCAATATCAGTGAGTTTATCCGAAACGGCAAAAATTTCGACAACATTATCATTCAATACCGGCGACACCAAAACAGGTTCGAAAGCATTTTTTGCAGCGTAATGTGCAGCTTTCCAATTCCCGTAAAAATCGATAGTCGACCAGGAAACAGTAGGCCAGCTGTCGTTAATTTGCCAATACAGTGAGCCCATACAGTGCGGCATATTTCGCCGGTGTGCTTCAATAGCGGTTTTGTATGCTTTAGCCTGAAGCAGTTGGCTTACATACACAAAATCGTCAAAACTATCGGGTACTTTGTAATACATTTGCATGTACCACTTAATCATGTCGTTACCATTAAACCCAGATTCAATCCACCCCATATTGCTTCGTTGGCGGTGGCGCATTACCGGCGAGTTAAATTCGCGATCGTCTGGCAATGTAAACTTGTTTATGGTTGACATTTGCGGAAATGATTGCAATCCGTATTCGCTCACAAACCGGGGAACATTAAGCGCAAAATCTGAAAATGGCCTTTGTCCAAACCAGATAGTCCAATCGTGCTCATCACCCGATTTGCGGTCGGCTAACATGTTATTGAATGCTGTTGGTGAGCTTGGATGATAGTATGTACCTGAATCGTACTTTGCTACTGCTGCAGGCAAAATGCTGTTAAAAATTGTATCGTATGTATTGTATACAAAATCACGTATTTTATCAGGATACATATCTTTCCAGCCCCAGTGATGCCATGCATGGAAATTTTCGTTGTTTCCACACCATAAAGCAATACACGGGTGATTTTGTAAGCGTTTTACGTTGTAGTTGGCTTCATTTTCGATATTCTTCAAATGATTCTCGTCGCCCGGCTGAAGCGCACAAGCAAACATAAAGTCCTGCCAAATAAGTATACCATGCCTGTCGCACAATTCATAAAATATTTCGTCTTCGTAAATTGCCCCTCCCCACACACGCAACATATTCATATTGGCATTTACGGCACTCTTAATCAGCTGAATATATCGCTCATCGCTTACCGAAGGAGTAGTTGTTTCTGAAGGAATTACATTTGCTCCTTTCATAAACACCGGTTGTCCGTTAAGCTCAACATAAAAAGTATTTCCTACGGAATCGGGTTTCTGAATAATTTTTAGCGAACGAATTCCATACGAAAATTCGTTACGACTAAGTATTTGCTTATTACGCGAAAGGCTCCACGAAAAATCATACAAATACGCTTCGCCTAAGCCGTTTGTCCACCATAACCGGGGATCATCAATTTCGAAATTAAAATTGATGGTTTGTAAGCCCGAATCGAGATGAATATTTTGATTTATTTTTTGAATCCGATTATTTATATTGAGCGAGAGTTTATAATCTCCTGCCTCAAAAACACGGATATTGGCATTAGCCTTTAATTTAGCCTGTTTGGTTGTAATATCGAGGGTTTGAACATGAATATTTTCGATTATAGCATAATCGTGTGCTCTAAGGCTAACCTTACGCCAAATACCGGCAGTAACCATACGTGGCCCCCAATCCCATCCGTAATGAAATGGAGCCTTGCGTGTAAATACATTGGTGCGTTTATCAACAGGAGCCTGCTCATTGGCAGCAGGCAGGTAATAGTCGAGCTTTTGTAATTTTTCGAGGCCTTTATCAACTGCCGAATGAAAAATTACTTTCAACTCATTGTTCCCTACCTGTAACGATTTTTTCACATCTACAGTCCAGTCAATAAACATATTGTCGATTTCGAGAATCAACGTGTCATTTACAAATACCGAAGCATATGTATCGAGACCTGCAAAATGCAGTTCGACAACATTGTACAAAAGCAAATCGGGGTTGATATTAAAAGTAGTTCGATACACCCAATCGGAGTTTTCGATCCACTGAATACTATCTTCGTTAAACCGGTAATACGGATCAGGAATTTGCTCATTGTTAAGCAAATCGGCATGCACAGTACCGGGTACCTGAGCAGGCATCCAAAGTTTGCTGTCTTTCTCTGAAAACTCCCAGTTTTGATCGATATTAATAGTGATAGAATGTGTTACCTCTCGATTTGTGCAGGCACTAAAAAATATCACGGCATTTACAAGAAGTGATATTGCAAAAATTCTTTTCATTTTAAATGATCCCATATTTCAACCCCTTATATTTATAATTGCACTAACTATAAAAGTAATTTAATTTTACAATTTTAAAAAATACGTATTGCTCATGAAGCAAAAAAAAAGCGATAAGCACAGTTTTCACAAGCTTATCGCCACACAATATATCAATAAGTATATTGCTTAATATTTTCGTTTTTTGCCTCGTGGACCTTTTTTCCGATCGCGGAAATCGTTTCCGGTAAACTCGTAGTTTTCTTCGGCTTCAATTGACACTCCTTTGAAATTGCGACGATTTAATTCCGAGAGCAATTTTTTAACATGTTTACTTTCGACCTCAACCGACGATGCACGTTTAAAAATTTCAATCTGTCCAATTTCGAGGTCTTTACGCCCCGATGCACTAACCATCAGGTCAATCACATCAATTTTGCTTAAGCCTTTACCTTTGCCCAAATTAAAAATCACACGCGACATACTCTGTCCACGCCGTTTTTTCGAAAATTTAGCATCGCCTTTTTTATCTGAAAAGTCTTTATCGGTTAAGTTTAAATCGCCCGAATTGTTATAATATTCAACAAAACGGTTAAACTCAGCAGCAACAAAACGTTTAATTAACTCTTCTTTCGAAAAACCTTCGAGCATGCTGTATGCTTTATCCATATACTGGTTAATCTGTTCGTCGTTAACAACAGTTTTGCTAACTTTTTCGATCATATTGTACAGCTGGCGTTCGCAAATTGTTTTACCATCGGGCACGGGCATATATTGAAACTGTTTTTTAATTGTTTTTTCAATTTGCCGCAATTTGCCTTTTTCTTTCATGTTTATAATCGACACAGCAATACCTTCTTTCCCTGCTCTACCGGTACGCCCCGAACGGTGATTATAATTTTCGGTATCGTCGGGCAGGTTATAGTTAATTACATGGGTAAGGTCGGTTACATCGAGTCCGCGAGCAGCCACATCGGTAGCTACCAATACGCTGAGGTTTCGTTCTCTGAACTTTTGCATTACGTAATCGCGCTGGCTTTGAGTAAGGTCACCATGCAAAGCTTCGGCATTGTAGCCATCTTTCATTAACCACGAAGCCACATCTTTGGTTTCTTTACGTGTACGGCAAAATACAATTCCGTATATTTCAGGATAAAAATCGACTACACGCTTAAGAGCCATGTATCGGTCGCGGGCATGCACCATGTGGTATACATGCGTTACACTATCGGCACTTGCATTTTTTTGTCCTACGGTAAGTTCCACAGGATTGTTCATGTAGTTTTTTGCAATTTTTGCAATATCGGGGCCCATAGTAGCCGAAAAAAGCAAAGTTGTTTTTTGCTTAGGAGTTTGAGCCAAAATAAGATCAACATCTTCGCGAAAGCCCATTTTTAGCATTTCGTCGGCCTCGTCTAGTACTAAAATTTCAACTTCGGACAAATGGATTCGCTTGCGTTTAATTAAATCGCACATACGCCCGGGCGTACCAACAACAATATGTGCCCCACGTTTGAGTGCACCTATTTGCTTTTCGATTGGAGCACCACCATATACTGCAACAATTTCGATTCCATCGATATATTTGCTGTAATTTTCGAGATCGCGGGTAATTTGCATACAAAGCTCACGCGTAGGGCTTAAAATTAGTAACTGTGGAACACGATTTTCAATCGTAATTTTTTCGATCGAAGGAAGTCCAAAAGCGGCTGTTTTTCCTGTTCCTGTTTGTGCTAAGCCAATAATATCGCGGCTTCGTTCTTGTAAAAGTGGAATAACTTTCTCCTGAATTGGAGTTGCATCAATAAAACCTAAATCTGAGATTCCTTTAATAATCTCATTCGAAAGGCCCATTTCGGTAAATAACATAGTAAAAAAATTTTAGGCCTTTCTGTTTCATCAACACCATGAATACAGAGAAACCCTGTTTAAAATCAATTGTCTGTCCCAAAAACTCACTAATATACATCAGCAAAAAAAAATCGTTACAAAAAAAGATGCTTTGTGTTAACTACTGACAATTCTGGTTGTAAAATCACTATTTAGTAAAGATTCTATATGATTTGGAGGCACAAAAGTAATTGTTTATGCCAATAATACAGAATTTGCCGAGTTTTTTACCGTTGATGTTAATTAATTGTAGACAGACAGTACAACATAACAATTAATTTTATTCTGTATTTTTTCGTACATACTCCGATGGATTAACTCCAAATTCGGCATGAAAACATTTACGAAAATATTTTAGATCGATAAAACCAACATCGTATGTTACTTCTTTTATTGAATAATCGCCGGTTTTAAGCATCCGTGCAGCTTCGTGCAAGCGCACTTTACGAATAAAGCTATTGGCCGACAAACCTGCAATTGCCTTAAATTTTCGATACAATTGCATGCGGCTTAATCCTAAATCGTTACAAAAATCATCGACATTATACGATGAATTATCAAGATTTTCGAGAACAATATTCCGGGCTTTTTCGAGCATTGGATGTATTTCGGGTTCCCGGCTTTCAATATCGTTATCGGGCAGTTGTTTGATATTGTCTAAATGAAATTTTTCTTTCAGCTTAAGCTGTTTTTCAATGAGTTTATTAACTCGTACCAACAAATGGTTTGGATCGATAGGTTTCGGAATATACGAATCGGCACCATGGGTAAGCCCTTTAATGCGGTCGTCTTGCCCCGATAAAACAGTTGTTAAAATTACCGGCACATGATCGGTGCGGCTATCGGTTTTTAATTTTTCGCACAGTTTCAATCCGTTCATTTTAGGCATCATAACATCCGATATTACAATATCGGGGATTTCGTTCAATGCTATTTCGAGGGCTTCGGCTCCATTCGATGCTTCAAAAATTCGGAAATTGTTTTCGAGCAACGAACGCAAAAACTCTCGCACCTCAACATTATCGTCAACAATCAATGCAATCATCTCGTCTTTGCCAAATACATTTTTCAGATTATCGATTTTTGTATTTGTTGATTTTTTAACAGAATAGTTTACTTTTTTCCAATCGATAAATTGCGCTGCTTGTTGTTCGGTTTTTTTCTCGCCTAACGAATATACGTCGGTAGCAGGTAACGAAACAATAAACTGAGAACTTTGTCCGTAAGTGCTTTTTACTTCGATATTTCCTTTATGCAACTGTATTAACCTTTGCGAAAAACTCAACCCAACACCACTGCTGTTGATGTTTGATGTTGAGTAAAAGCGTTTAAATATATTTTCTAAATCGTTGGGGTTAATTCCGCATCCGGTATCAGCAATTTCAATTTTAATAAAATCGTTTTCGCTCCACAGTGTAACATATATACTTTTACCGTCGGGGGTATATTTAAAAGCATTCGATAACAGATTAAACAGAACGCTTTCAACATATTCGCGATCGATAAGCACTGTTCCCTCGTGTTGAGTTTTAAAACGGTAATCGATATCTCGCTTTTGTGCTTCGTAATTAAAAAACAGAAAAATATTGTAAACAAAATCGGATAAAACAGTTGGCTCGACCCGCAGTTTCAATTGAGCTTTTTCATTTTTTCTGAATTCCATTATCCGATTTGTGAGGTGCAGTAAACGGTTAGCATTTCGGAAAATCATTAAATGGCTTTCGCGAAATTTGTCGTTTTTTTCATTTTCGAGAATTTTTGCCAAAGGCCCTAAAATCAAAGTTAAGGGTGTTCTGAACTCATGCGATATGTTTGTAAAAAAACGAAGTTTTAACTCATCAAGTTCTTTCTCTTTTTTATATTCAATTTCCTTAAGTTTTTGCCGGTGTTTTTGCTGTACTTTTAAAAATCGCAAATAAATTGCTGAAAAAACAATTACCATAGCAAGCACAAAATAAACAATATATGCCAGTGTCGATTTCCAAAAAGGCGGAGTAATTGTAATTTGAAGAGCAAGAGGCTCATCGCTCCACACTCCGTCGTTATTGGTACTTTTGAGGTAAAAGGTATACGTTCCGGGCGAAATTTTTGTGTAATATGCATAACGTTGTTCTGCACTTCGATAGTTCCAGTCGATATCAACCCCACTGAGCATAAATGCAAATTGACATTTATTTTGCACCTTATACTCAAGATTCGAAAACTCAAACGAGAAAGTATTCTGATTATGTGCTAAACAAATTTCATGAGCAAAAAAGATATTTTTTTCAATTGCTCTTTCCTCTGCTGATTTATTTGCAGGATATACTTTTTGATTAAACAGGCTAAAACTCGTAATATGTGGTGTTGGTTTATTAAAGTTATAATCAATTTTGTAAGGAGTAAAATAATCGATACCATCGTAGCCTCCAAAATAAAAAGTATAATCATTGTCGGCACATACACTATTTAAAAAGTACGAGCTGCTTTGCAAGCCGTCAAGTTGGTCGAAAATTTTTATCGGATCGTTAGTATTGTTCGAATTCATTCGGGCAAGGCCTCGTTGAGTACCCATCCACAAATATCCAATTTGATCTTCGATGATTGATTGTATATCGAGAATATAATTCCGATGGTACATTGATTCAATTTTTCCGTTTTCGTCACACACACTGAGTCCGGCCTCAGTACCTATCCATACTTTATTATTTTTACTTTGATACAAAGCAGTGGCAAAATTGCTACAAAGGCCATTTTCAGTTGTAATAAGCTGTTGCGAAGCAACTTTTTTGCCGTCAACAGCAATTTTAAGTACCCCACCACCACCTAATGCTACCCATATATTTCCAGCATTATCTTCGAGTAAACTGTTAATTGATATGTTTTCGGATAAAGGCAGTTCGCCATTGATCATTGTTAAAATTTCGAATTGCTTAAGAAACTCATTATAGTAAAAAAGTAAGCCTTCCCATGTACCTGCAAGCAAAATACCACTGCTTGTTTTGAGCATGCTGGTTACTGTATAAATTTGCTCCCTGTTATTTTGATCGATGAACGTTTGGTGATATTGCAACTTGTATGGCCTCGATTGAGGTGAAAAACTAAAAACACCAAGTTCGTTTTTTGACGAAAACCAGAGCTTATCATCTGTCGAAATCATCGAAAAAATAAACCGGGGAACAGTATTGTAATTTGTAAAGCGCACAGGCTCAAGAATGTTTGTTTTACTGTTGTGCTGAAACAAGCCTTTACCCCATGTACCGGCAAATAAATTATCGGAACATTGAACAATATTGCTTACTATATCAGGGCTATCGTTCGTAATGTTTGTATTAATGCTACTAAAAATCTGAGCTCTCGAAACTATTGAATACAAACCACTTTCGGCACCAACCATGAGTACATTGTCGGTGGTAAAAAGCAAAACATTAATCTCAAATTTTGGGCTAAATCCCGAGCTTTGCGTCAAGTACTCGTCAATTTTACGGGTATTTGCATTATACAGATATAAACCATTTACGGTTCCGATGTAATAAAGATGTTTTTGCCCCGATGTTTTTGGTACAATGTTTTTTACCGGCATATCGAGCAAAACCGACAACGAAGATTCGTTCTGGTTTTTGATATTTAACAGATAAAGTTTATCAAGCGTATATATTAAAAATTCAGAATCGGACACAGCAGTAATACCGACAATATGTGCATTAAACTCGCTATACGAGAAGGGAGTAATTTTTTGATTTTCGATATCAAACAAAGCAAATGCACTATTCCCTATAGCAACAGTATTATTGTATGTATACTCTAGTGCACTAACCTGATTATTTACAAGAATATCGGAATTTTTTTCTTTAGTATAAATTGTACTTACAGCATAATCGGCACCAATAATGTTTAAGCCACCACGTTCGGTACCGGCTAAAATTGTACTGTCGGGCAACACGCACAACGAGATTATATTATTCTCGGAAATTTGCCGGTTTTTACTTGCATCGGTATTATAAATCTCTACTTCGTATGTTTCTAAATTGATACAAAACAACCCCGACACAAAAGTACCAACCCACAAATCGTTGCCGTTAACCAGCATCGATTTTATTTTTAAGGCTGAGAATTTTGGGTTAATTGTCGAAAAATTTATTGCATTGTAGCCATCGTAGCGGAATAATCCTTTCCAGGTACCAATCCACACAAATCCGGTTTGATCTTGTTCTAAACAATTAACAGCCCCCTCAGGGAGTCCTGCTTTTTGCGAAATATTTTCGAACACAACACGGTTTTGTGTATTAGCAATTTGTACACAAAAAACCAGAACTAAAAACAACAAAAGTTTCGACAAGATTGATTTTATAAAAGCCATAAGCATCGCATTAACAATTCGAAGTTATTCTTTTTTGAGTTACTTCAAATATACTTCAAAAAAAAATGATGTTAATGACTTTGATACATATCGGGCAAATCATCTTCAAAAATAGTATACTCGTGATTGTAAAACCGAATAAAATCATTAATAGCCTGTTCGCCGTATCTAAAATCGTTTTCCATTCCCCGGTATGGGTAATAAACCTGCGATTTACGTTGCTTACTCCAATCGGCACTATACCAACTCAGTACCCATGTCAATCGGTTTAGTTTTTCATTATTAATAATTGTTTCTAAAACATTTTGTGACCAATAATATGGATTTACTTCGGGATATCTGCGTACACCATTTTCGAACCGTAATCCGGTTTCGGTTATTGCACCAATTTTTCCTGTTGAATCGGCATAATCAATCATTTTTTCGAGTTCGGTTTCAACCATTTTTATCGTTTTATACGCAACTGCTCCCATTTCGTATATATCAAGTCCAAGTATATCAACATATTCGTCGCCGGGATAATATTCCATGGTAAGTTTTGTATCGGGGCTCCATACATACAAAACATTGCGAACACCGTTTTTTCGCATATAATCAACTGTCATTCTGAACAACTGAATATATTCATCGGGAGTACAATTGTCTTTTCCCCACCAAAACCAGCCACCGTTCATTTCGTGAAACGGACGAAATGTAAGCGGAAAACCAAGCTCCTTAATTGTTTGTATTACGAGTGTATCGAGTTTGGTATAAAACCAGTCGAGTGCAGCGTTTTGGTCACGATTGCCACCTGCAACAATATTTTTTACCAGATTTTTATCGGCAGTAAATTCGTTTCCATTTCTCGAATAAAACGAAGCGCTGTTCATACCCCGTAAGTGCCAGCAATACCCCACTACTGCACCTCGCTCATATGCTTTGCGCATGGCATCAATATCGGGTTGACGCAACGAATCGTTATCGAACCACATAAAATCGCTTTCGTAAAAAGCCGGATGCTGACCTGTAATTTCTTTAAAATCAGAATTATCAAACCCCTCCCAAATATGTCGTTCTTTATACATAAGAGTGGTTGGATTTGCACTTCCAAACATAAATCCATCACCGGCTGAGATTTCCTTTAAATTCTGGTATAATATTTCGGTAGCCTTATTACGGTATGTTTTATTGCTTGATGTACATTGTGTAAAAACTATTGTAGCACACAGAGCAAGCAGCAACAGAAAATTCAGTTTCATAGTATATATTGTTTTGAGTTAATAATTGTAAATAAATATTTCAATGCAATTTTAAGATTTATAATCAACTTATGCATGGGCGGTTTTTATCAAATAAAGGGGATTTTTACAAATAAGACAATTTTTTCTGAATTTTATGGATTATTTTTCAATCAAGCTTGCTGTGTAATACATCAAATTTCAAATTAAAAATAAAATCTGAAACAAAACACCACTACATATCGAAATAAATACCCCCTTTTGCAAATAAGTCATTATAAACCTCCCCGTACAATGATAGTTTCATTTCCAAAAATCAAAAGCCTTATTCGTAATCTTGTATTGATTTAATATTTCAATAAAAAGAAGAATAATGAACAAGCTTTATTTATTAATTATTGTACTTGCAATCACTACATCGTGTAATAATCAAAAAACACATAAATCAACTCATACTGCTGCCGGGCAATTACACATCAGGCTTACCCAAATAGCAGACAAAGGCATTATGTTTGGTCATCAGGACGATTTGGCCTATGGTGTTGGATGGAACGGAATTAAAGGACAATCGGATGTAAAACGCATAAGCGGCGATTATCCGGCAATATTTGGCTGGGAAATTGGCGAAATTGGCTATGGGAATACTTCACACAACATCGACAATGTACCTTTTGATTCAATTAGTACATATATACAAAGAGTACACGCAATGGGCGGTATAAATACAATTAGCTGGCATGCACTATTTCCGGGCAACAACGTTTCGGCCTGGAACACCGACAGTATTGATGTTGAATCGATTTTAAAAGGCGGAAAAAATCATAAACTTTTTATTCAAAGACTGGATATTGTAGCTAATTTTTTCGACAACTTACGCGATGAACACAACAAACCGATACCCATTATTTTCAGGCCTTGGCACGAGATGGATGGTGGCTGGTTTTGGTGGGGAAGCAAAACAACGACAAACCAGCAATACATTCAACTTTTTCGGTTTACAATTGAATATTTAAGAAACACTAAGAAGCTTACAAATATACTTGTAGCATACTCACCCGATCGGAATTTTAAAAATGCTAACGAATATCTTAGCCATTACCCGGGCGACGAATATGTTGACATACTAGGAATGGATAATTATGGCGATTTTTCTGAAAACCGTCTCGATAAGGTTGTAAAAAAACTATCGATTGTTGTAGATTTGGCTAATGAAAAAAATAAAATTGCAGCATTTACCGAAACCGGATCAAACGCATTAAGTATAAACAACTGGTATACCAGCAACTTATTACAAGTACTTAAAGCAAACAACAAAACACGCAGCATTGCATATGTAATGGTTTGGCGAAATCACGATAAAAATCATTTTTATGTTCCATACCCAAATCACAAGCAGGCCAACGATTTTAAAGTTTTTTCAAACGACGAATTAATGTTATTACTTAACGATATCAATCAATAAAAAATAAAACGATGAACACATTTTTTACAAGCCGAAAAAATACAATTGAAAAAGCACACAAAGAATTACTCAGTAAACCCAACACTGAACTATTCAGTACAAATGGCATATACAGCCGTTTTAAAAACCCAATATTAACACGCGACCATGTACCTTTGCACTGGCGTTTTGACTACAACCCCGAAACCAACCCGTATTTTATGGAACGCATAGGATTTAATGCAGCATTTAATTCGGGAGCTATAAAATGGAACGGCAAATATTTACTCATTGTACGTACCGAAGGGAACGACCGTAAATCGTTTTTTGCTGTAGCCGAAAGCCCCAATGGTATCGACAATTTTAAATTTTGGGATAAACCCATAAGCCTGCCACAAACCCAAAATCCCGATACAAACGTTTACGACATGCGTATTACCGCCCACGAAGACGGCTGGATTTACGGAGTATTTTGTGCCGAGCGTAAAGATCCCAATGCTCCCGAAGGCGACACATCGAGCGCAACAGCAGCTGCCGGTATAGTTCGAACCAAAGACTTTGTAAACTGGCAACGGCTGCCCGATCTTATTTCGCACGGAGGACAGCAACGAAACGTTGTATTGTTCGAAAAATTTGTTGATGGCAAATATGCTTTCTTTACACGTCCTCAGGATGGTTTTATTGATACCGGCAAAGGTGGCGGTATTGGTTGGGGATTAGCCGATTCGATTGAAAATGCCGAAATACCTCACGAAAAAATTATCGACAGTAAGACTTACCATACTGTATACGAAGTGAAAAACGGACAAGGTCCTCACCCTATATACACCAATAAAGGATGGCTGCACCTGGCGCATGGTGTACGAAACACTGCTGCTGGCTTACGCTATGTTTTGTATGTATTTATGTCGGACAAAAACGATGTTTCGAAAATAACACACAAGCCTGCAGGACATTTTATAGCCCCGCTAAAAGACGAGCGTGTGGGTGATGTTTCGAATGTTGTTTTTGCAAACGGATGGATTGCCGACGACGACGGTACTGTGCTAATTTACTATGCTTCGTCGGATACCCGGATGCATGTAGCAAAAACATCGATTGATCAATTAATTGATTATTGCTTAAATACCCCCGAAGATAAGTTGCACTCGCATCTTTCGGTTGAAACAATTAACAACCTGATCGATAAAAATCAAAAATTTTTAAAAAATGAGTAAAACAATTTCAACCCTAATTAAAGCTCTCGATTCGGAACTGGAAAATATTCTGAATTTTTGGATCGAAAAAGCTGTTGACAAACAATACGGGGGTTTTGTAGGATCGATTGACCAAGACGGAAAAGTTAACTCTACTGCAAATAAGGGCGCAATACTTAATGCCCGTATATTGTGGTCGTTTTCGGCTGCGTATAATTACACCTCGGAACAAAAATATCGCGATGCTGCTGATCGTGCATTCGATTATTTGAAAAACAATTTTATCGACACTATTAATGGAGGCGTATTTTGGGAACTCGACTATAAAGGAGTACCTGTTAACACCCGAAAACAAGCCTATGCACAGGGATTTGCAATTTACGGACTGAGCGAATATTATAAAGCAAGCGGTAACAAACAAAGCCTTGAATTGGCAAAAGATATATTCGAAATTATTGAAAACAGGTTTTTTGATAATGAACACAATGGATATATTGAAGCATTGGGCGAAGGTTGGGAACAATTGAGCGATATGCGCCTTAGCCCTAAGGATGCAAACGAGCCAAAATCGATGAATACACACTTGCATATACTTGAACCATACACAAATTTATACCGGTATTGGAAATCGGAAAAGCTGGCCGCAAGTATCAAAAATTTAATCGACATTTTTCTGAATCACATTATTAATAATAAAACGGCAAATTTTCAATTGTTTTTTGACTACGATTGGACTGTAAAATCAGATATTGTTTCGTACGGACACGATATTGAAGGATCGTGGCTTTTATTCGAGGCCGCCCAAGTATTAAACAACAGCACACTGATGAAAAAAACAGCCGAAATGGCTCTTCGCATGGTTGATACTACAATTGAAAACGGAATGGCTCCCGACGGATCGGTATATAACGAAAAAAACGGCGAACACCTCGACACCGACCGCCATTGGTGGCCACAAGCCGAAGCCCTTGTTGGACTTGTTAATGCATGGCAATTAAGCAACAATATAAACTACTTAAGCCATGCCGAAAAAATATGGCATTATATCGACAATAATATTATCGATAAAAAAAACCGAGAGTGGTTTTGGAAAGTTAACAACGAGGGAAAAACAGATTCCAACGACGAAAAAGTTGGTTTTTGGAAATGCCCCTACCACAATTCAAGAGCTATGATTGAAGTTGCACAACGCTTAAAAAAATAAATATTTGTCGAGCAAATACTCTTTAAATAACAAACTATGCAAAAGTACTCAAAAGTAACACTAAGAGAGAAAATTGGCTATGGAATGGGCGATGCAGCATCGTCAATGTTTTGGAAAATTTTTACTTTTTACCTTGCAATTTTTTATACCGATGTTTTCGGAATATCTGCAGCCGCTGCCGGAACTATGTTTTTGGTTACCCGAATATGGGATACTGCCAACGATCCAATAATGGGAATTATTGGCGATAGAACAAAAACACGCTGGGGTAAATTCAGACCATATTTACTCTGGATTTCGATTCCATTTGCAATTATTGGGGTGTTGCTTTTTACTACACCAAGCCTCGAAACTACCGGCAAACTGATTTATGCCTACATTACATACACAGTAATGATGATGGCCTATACTGCCATAAATGTTCCATATGCCAGCCTACTTGGTGTAATGACAGCAAAATCGGACGAACGTACAAGTTTAGCATCGTACCGTATGGTTTTTGCTTTTGGAGGAAGCTTACTGGTTGTTGCTATCTTTCAACCATTAGTCGATTCGTTCAGAACAATAGTCGAAACACAATCGGCATACCAACTTACAATGCTTGTTATTGGTGCTATTGCAGTAGTGTTTTTTATTCTCACTTTTGCCTGGACACGTGAACGGATAATGCCTCCTAAATCGCAGCAAAACAGCCTTAAAGAAGATTTTAAAAATTTATTGAAAAATATTCCATGGTTTGTTTTATTGGGAGCCGGAGTTATGACACTCATTTTTAACTCGGTACGCGACGGAGTTGCAATGTATTATTTTAAATATTACATAACCGACGATACTGCCCTGTCAATTTCAAAAGCAACCTTTACATTTAGTACACTGTATTTATTTTTAGGCCAGGCTACCAACATGCTTGGAGTAATAATGGCCAAACCAATTTCGGCAAAAATCGGTAAACGAAAAACATTTATGTTTGCAATGCTTGGCGCAGCAGTTCTTAGCTCATTATTTTTTATATGCACCAAGCAAGCCGTTGTTTGGGTTTATGTACTGCAGGCTTTAGTCAGCTTTTGTGCAGGCATTATTTTCCCACTACTGTGGTCAATGTATGCCGATACAGCCGACTATTCGGAATACAAAACAAAACGAAGAGCAACCGGACTGGTTTTTTCGGCTTCGAGCATGTCGCAAAAATTAGGATGGACACTTGGTGGCGCTATTACCTTATGGCTTTTAGCCTTTTTCGGATTCGAGGCCAATGTGCAACAAAGCCCCGAAACCATTAAGGGGATCAAATACATGATTAGTATAATACCTGCTATTGGTGCACTTATATCGGCAGCATTTATCTATTTTTATAAACTCGACGATAAAACCATGGCTACAATCGAAAAGGAACTTGCACAAAGACGCAATGCTGAGGATTAAATTATAATAAATATATTTTTAAATAAAAGGGGATTCATTCAATTTACGAATGTATCCCCTGTTTTTTTTATCAATTCTCAATTTTTGCAGGCTTGCACAATTTTGATTTCTTTTTTGCTAAACACTTACATTTTTTGCACTCGAACCGTGCATATTCGGGCACTTTATAGTTTTTGTCTTTACATTTGGTTTTGCTCATTATTGCTTTTTTCGATTTCGATATGATGTAAAACCACCTTAACGGCATAATTGTTTTGCACCCATTGAGCAAATTTTTGAGCATTGTAAACCGAACGATGCTGTCCGCCGGTACACCCAAAATTCACACACAAGTGCTGAAAACCCCGTCGTATATACTCTTCAATCGAAATTTTAACAATACCTTGCACCATATTTTGAAACTGTTTTACCTCATCATATTTTTCGAGATAATCGATTACTTGTTTTTGAGTTCCGTTTTTATTTCGATACTCGTGAAGCCGGCCTGGATTTGGCAGTCCACGACAATCGAATACAAAGCCACCACCATTTTCGCTGGCATCGGGGGGTATTCCGTTTTTGTACGAAAAACTGGTAACTCTTACTGTTAATTTATCGGGCAATAAAGAATAGAGTTTTGCATATTCCGATTTTTTTAGCAAGTGTACAATCGCCTCAATTTGCGGCAATTTTACTCCAATTAAATTGTTCGAAAACAAATACTCTATGTTTTGAATTGCAGTGCTGATGTTTTCTTTAAACCCTGGTTTGTTTTCAATAATTCCTCTGAAACCGTAAGCTCCAAGCGCCTGCAATATGCGAACCAGAGCAAACAGGTAAAACATTTGTACAAATTCACTACGGTTAATTTCAATTTTTTCTTGCAATTTATCGAGATAAAAATTGAGAAAAACTTCGCGTTGCACTGAATTCAATTTCGATTTTGGACTAAACAATAACGAAGCAACATCGTATTGCAAGGGGCCTTTTCGCCCTCCCTGATAATCGATAAACCACACATTATTGTCGTTAATCATTATGTTACGTGACTGAAAATCGCGATACATAAAATACTGCGAAGGAACTTGTAATAAACTCCCGATAAGTGTATCAAAGTCGGTTTCGAGTTTCTGCTCGTCAAAAGCAATTGCTGCAGGTTTCAGAAATAAATATTTAAAGTATTGTAAATCCCAGCTAATCGACTGTTTATCGAATTCAGCCCGAGGATAGCTTTTTGAAAAATCGATATGCTCAGATCTGTGTATTTGCATTTCGATAAGCCCCTGTAAAGCAAGTTTCATGAAACATAACGATTCTTTATTTGTTGATTCGTTCGTTTGCTTCAAAATAATATCATACAATGTTGTATTGCCAAGATCTGTTACTAAATAGTATTTACGACATATTGATATTGCATGTACCCGGGGCACATTAATGTTCAAATCATGAAAAGTTTTTGTAAAACTGAAAAAGGCTTCGTTTTCGCTTACATTTTGGTTATAAGCGCCAATATACGATATTGATGATTTTTGGATACGGAAGTATATTCTATCGGAGCCCGACTGAGGTAAAATCTCAATACTCTCGGGTTTTTGATTTGTAATTTTTTCAAATAATAAACTTAAATTCTTCTTTACCAAGTCTTTCATGTTTTATAAATCTAGCCAAATAAAAATATATGCCAGCAATACTCCAAAAACAAGAGCAGGCATCATATTGATTACTTTAATTTTTTTGATATCTAATAACGAAAATCCCAGCCCAATAAGCAATAAACCACCAACAGCAGTTAGCTCGTTAACAACAGACTGAGGCATTGCATTACCAATATAATATGCCAATACGGTTAATCCTCCCTGAAAAATAAACAATGGGAGCACCGAAAACATTACACCTATACCCAAAGCCGATGCAAGAGCAACAGAACCTACACCGTCCATAAGCGATTTTGCAATAAGTAAATCGGAGTTGCCTCGTGTTCCTTCGTCAAATGCGCCAAGTATTGTCATCGATCCTATACAAAAAAGCAAAAAAGCTGTAATCAAGCCTTCGGTAAATGTTGCATTTTTCGATCGGATTACTTGTTTAACCCAGCAACTAAACCGTTCAACATATTTTTCAATATCAATCCACTGCCCAAATCCGGCTCCCAAAATCATACTAAATATTAATATGAGCAAATTATTGGTTTTTGAAGCCATATCAAATCCAATATACATAGTAAAAAGGCCAATAGCCTGAAAAATAATTTTCGACAAACGCTCAGGAAGTTTTGAATGAAAAAGTATTCCAATAAGGCTTCCGATAATTATTGTTATTATGTTTACAATTGTTCCAAATAAGAGCATTTGTTACAGGATTTAGTGCTGTTATGTTAAAATTTTCAAATCAAAAAAAAACAAAAATATGTTCTGTTACATACCATAAAACAAGTATATTCGCATACACATCATCAATACTAATTTTACATGCCGAAGATAAAAAAAATAAAATCTTTTGTACTGAAATCCTTACATATTATCGTAGGCATATCGGGAGTTTTGTGTTTAATTTTTTTTCTGCTTGCAACTACATCGCTGCCCTTTTGGGCTCGTTATTATTTAGGGAGTAAAAAAGCCTGCGAAAAATGTGTTCCGGTTAACTGCATTGTATTGATGGGCGCCGGAGGATACCCGAGCAACGATGTGTTAATGCGACTTTGGTACACAAACCGTATTGCTTCGGAACACCCACAAGCCAAAATACTTATTGCAACACCTGGATATATTACCGACTCAACAAGTACTGTTTTTAAAACTTACGAACATTTAACACAAATGGGAATTGACAGTTCTCGAATTGTAATTGAGCCAAAGGGGCTTAATACCCGCCACCAGGCTCTAAAGGTTTACCAAATGTATAAGCAAAACATGTTTAACGAGCCATTAGCTATAGTAAGCTCGCCCACACACTCGTACCGTGCTGTGAAATGCTTCGAAAAAGTTGGATTCGAAACTGTGTGTGCGTATCCAACCATGGAAATTATGCTTGAAACCGATTTGCGTTTTCGCAAAAAAGAATTGGGTGGCCGTAAAATGATTCCAATTACTACACATTCGGTTTTTATGCGTTACAAATTTTGGGATTATCTGCAATACGAAATTGAGGTTTTGCGCGAATATATTGCCATAGTGTATTACAAAATAAATGGCTGGATATAGACTTTTTTTCGCAATAGAATTATGCAGAATTAAAATTCAATGATCTGTTATTTCACAAAAAAACGAGATTTCAAAATCAGAAACCTCGTTATTTTTGTATAATATATCCCATTAAAAGGGTAAATCGTCGGGAGCAGGAGCATCCGATGAATCGGGCATTGGCGGCGGTGGAGGCATAGTACCCTGATCGGTAGCACCTGAATCGGTTGCTGTAGTTGCAGGATTAATTCTCCAGGCATTGATGTTATGAAACCATTTGCCGTTAAATTCACGCGACTCAAGATTAAATGCTACATTCACATTGTCGCCTACCGATATTCCACTAATAAGTGACACTTTGTCGCCAAAAAGAGTAAAACACACTTTGCGGGGAAACTGCTCTTGAGTTTCGATAACAAACTCTTGCTTGTTCCACTCTTTTCCGGCTTTACTTACACCCGATTGTTCGGGCAATATTTCAATTATCTGTCCTGATATTTCTAAACTCATAGTCTCTATTTTACTATTTCAACAAGTTCTACTTCAAAAACAAGAGCCGAGTTTGGTTCAACCGAAGCACCGGCACCACGCGGGCCATATGCTAATTCCGAAGGGATAAAGAATTTATACTTTGATCCTACCGACATAAGCTGTAACCCTTCGGTCCAACCGGCAATAACACCTTTAAGAGGAAATTGCGCGGGTTTTCCACGTTCAATTGAGCTGTCGAATACTACACCATCGATAGTTGTACCATGGTAGTGTACTTTTACAGTATTTTCGGCAGTAGGTTTTGGTCCGTTTCCTTCGGAGATTACAGTATATTGCAAACCGCTTTCGGTAACCTGCACATCGTCTTTTTTAGCATTTTCTTCAAGAAATTTCTTTCCTTCTTCGAGATTTTTTTGAGCTTTCAAATCGCTTTGTTTGCGTACGTAGTTCCGAATTGCAGCTTCGGCATCGCGCTCTTCGGCGAACAATGGATTTTGTTTTCCTTCAACGGCTTCAACCAACCCTTTGGCTACTAAATATACATCGAGTTCCGAAAACTGATCTTTAACATTACCTCCAATTGAATATCCAAGACTCAATGCTATTGTGTCATTTTCGGTTTCAACTGTTGCTGATTGCATTTTCCCGTCGTTTTGCTGACATGCACTAAAGGCTACAATAAGAGCCAATGCAATAATTATTAATACTCTATTCATAATTTTTGATTTTATTATTCAAAATGATTTTTGTTTTTATTGAAATTGATTATTGGCTTAAAACTAAAAATAAAATTCTTGTTTAAACTATCTCAAGCAACTCAACATCAAAAATAAGGGTTGCTTTAGGGCCAATAGTACCTCCCGCTCCCTGGTCGCCATAAGCTAAATGCGGAGGTATAAACAAACGCCATTTTGAGCCAACCGGCATCATTTGCAATGCTTCAACCCAACCTTTAATCACTCCGTTAACCGGAAACTCGGCTGCTTGTCCGCGCTCGACCGAACTGTCGAAAACATTTCCGTTAATTAAGGTTCCGTGATAATGGCATTTTACTTTATCGCTTGCCTGTGGTTTTTTGCCCTCTCCTTGTTTCAGTATTTTATATTGCAAACCACTTTCGAGTGTAGTAACTCCCTCGGCATTTTTATTCTGTTCTAAAAAAGCTTCTCCCTCGGCTATGTTTGCTGATCCTTCGGTTTGCTGGCGATTTTTGAAATATTGCTCGATAATTGTATTTGCCTCCTGAGGCATAATTTTGGGCTCACGGCCTTCCATTACATCCCTAATTGATTCAAACAATACTTCGAGTTCGAGATTTTTAATCCCCGATTGAAGCATATTGCTTGCCAAACTCAAACCTATTGCATAACTAAATTTTTCAACTTGTGTTTCTAACGACATAAATTTGTTTTTAATAGTAATTTTAAGAAATGCGAAAATAGTTAAAATAGACAAAGAAGCCCTGATATTTACCAATTTTTTAGAATGTACGGCTATCAGATTTTTAGTGCACGCAGCATATGACGTTTTCGGGGGGGGCCGGGTATTCGCTCAACCCGATAGCCTACACTCATTAGCATGCGCCGCACATCGCCTTTTGCACAATATGTTACCAACGATGCTCCAGGATTGCTGTTTCGATATATTTTTTTAAATATTTCTTCGGTCCACATTTCGGGTTGTTTATTTGGTGCAAAGGCGTCAAAATATACTAAATCAAAATTTTGTATCGGCTCAAACGAAAAATTCCGAATATCGTCGATATATTTATTAAATAAAAAATTGTTCGACAGATAAATATCTTCGTTACAGCCTGCTGTATGCATTTTATCAAAAATGCTGTTATCGGGTAAATTTAAAAACGACGAATATTTTATGTTTCTGTACTCGGGTTCAGTAAGTGGAAACTTTTCGATACTTGAATACCGAACGACACATTCTCTTTTTTGAGCTTCGATGTAAGTTAGTAAAGCATTGAGCCCTGTTCCAAAACCTACCTCAAAAACATGAACATGGTTTGATACAATATGCTGAAACCCCGATTGTATAAACACATGTTTAGACTCTTGAACAGCACCATGTATCGAGTGAAAATGTTCGTCTAAATCGGGAACATACAAAGTTTTCGACCCATCGGCAGTTGTTGTAATTATGCGCTCCATTAAATATTAACTGTTGATAAGTTTCATAATTCGTGACTGATACATTTTTGACAAAGGAATTTTATCCGAATATATATCACTCATAATTAAATAATAAGAACTGCTCTCGTGTCGTAATATTTTTACATTTTTAATGTTGACCGAATATTTACGATGCACCCTATATACAGGATAATCACGCAGCTCTTTTTCGAATTTTTTCAGAGTATTTCGAATAACAAATTTTTTGTGTTTCTGGTTATCAATATAATGAATGTTCACATAATTATCGTTTGCCTCAAGATATAATAAATCGGACGACTTAATTGATATTTTTAACTGTCCTTTTGAATCGGTAAAAGGAATAAACACTTCAGAGGGATACCGAAATTGATTTACTGTATTTTCAAATCGCTTTTTTATATCGTGCCAGGCAAAAAACAAAATACTTAGGGTATACGGAATGAGTAAAATTAACGAAGTATTCTGAACTGCATTATAAAATAATGCCACAGGCGAGCGTTGATCGTTTAAAATAAAAATTTCGAATGCAGTAAAAAACAAACCCATCGAAATTATTTCGGCAATAATAAACCAGATATACACTGCAAAGGTTATTTCTTGTGATTTTTTTGCATGCAGTAGCAACAATCGGCTTACTACAATTACAATCATTCCGGTAAGAACAACTACAAGCGATGCCAAAAGCAATTTCCATTTTGGCACATCAAAATACCACGTGTCGTAACCAAAAGGGCGGTATATATTAATAAAAACAAATGCAAATAAAGCGACAAATGCTATTTGCAAAAATGTATTTTTTTTATTTGTAAGATATTCGGGTACAGATTGTCGTATCCACATTTTCATCTCTTTTTTAAAAAGTATTCGAAAACAAAAAACAAAGATACAATTTGCTTTAATTTTACACCACCAAATACAATTTTTCGCCCCATAATATATTGCTTTCACCCCAAAATACTGCTCTCTGCTACATATTTTTTGGCTTGTAATTTATTATCCGTTCATTTGGGTAATTATTATTGAAGCTGTTTATACAAACAACAAAAACGCATCAATAATAAGTTTGAATTTCCATAACCAATCCAGAATTTTCAAAAACCTCCGCACTTCATTTTAAGTTCGGAGGTTATTTTTTTATATTTGCCGCTAATAAAACATTACCATAGCCTATTATACTTATTGATGAGATTTATTCGTGACTTAATAATTCTTGTATTAGACTGGTTTCATAAGCCGTTTAAAAAAATACTCTCTGTTGAAACATTTCGATATGCAGCAACCGGAGGTATGAATACAATATTCGATATTTTTCTGTATTTTTTATTCTACAATTTCATATTTCACAAACAAGTTGTTGATTTGGGATTTTTTTCGATGACACCACACATTGCGGCATTTGCTTTTGTTTTTCCGATAACATTTACAAGCGGTTTTTTACTGGCAAAATACATAACCTTTACACGTTCATTCATACGTGGCAGGGTACAACTTTTCAGATATGCATTGTCGGTAAGTGGATCAATTTTACTGAATTATTTCCTCCTCAAACTGTTTGTCGAATACTTTGAATGGTACGCTACTTTTTCGAAAATTGTTACAACTTTTGTTGTTATTTTATATAGCTACTTAGTTCAAAAACACTTTACTTTCAGAACCGGAAAACGAGCTATGACACGCTATGCCGAAGCATCGTGTGCCGATAAACAACAGTCATAACATTCTCTCTTTTTACTGTATTGCTCTATTTGATCAGTGAATTACTGTACGCAGAAAACTCTGTTTACATACTTGTAAACTCCATACTCATAATTTTTTTTCAACACACCATGTATGTACAAAATTACAAATCGATATCAACATCCATGGATCGGGATTTTTGAATGAGTTGTCGCATCATTTTCCCAAAAGGGATATTACAAGGCGCAAACATGAGTGCTGATAAAATGCAAGCTTTTGGCTCAAAAAGCAATACCGGAGTTTATGATCTTTTACATATGTTTGGTTTGCCATTTTATGTACAACTCGACATCAGTCCCGGATATAGCTTTTAAGTGTGTAAAAATTAACACACAATTCCATTTCCGTTTATTTCGGAATTATTTTTATTTGCACACGAATAACACAAAACGACTCCCTGTGATTTTACCGTACGAGTTTCCATTACACTTTCGCCACACTTATGGCAAATTTCGCTTTTTCGCATAGCAGCATATGGAGGTATATCGGTTTTTACATTGCTCACTGCAAACAAATCGTTAAAAGGCAAGTTTAAGGTTCCAAAAGCTCGTTGCTGAGCAACTTTCTTATATTCAGCCATTAAATCTTCGTTGTGATTTTGCTGAGCAACTACCTGCTCATAAAGCTTTTGAAAATCGGGGAAAGCTTCATGAATAATTTGCTGCGACTCAGGTTTAGCAATTATGCGTATTCCTGTTCCGTTTCGGGTTGCTAAAGTAAAAGCTGTTTTACCAAGATCGCGGTAAACCAGTCCATTATTTCCAATAGTACAACCGGTTACAAACTGAATACCATCGGCAAAACAACTGTTGGTTTCGCTTATTGCCAACAAATCTTCCATTCCATCGGTATTAACACGCATTGCATTCATTGCATAACACGCAGCCATAACCCCCATTGCTAATCCCGGACAAAAATGCCCGTGTATTTGTGCTGCTTTTATCATCAACAAATCGAGCTGTTTGTTACGAATATTGTGGATGATATCAATTCGCGGATTCGATTTTAATGCTGCATTATGAATTTCATTTTTTTCAAACTCAGCCGATATCAGCGAAGTATCGGTACATTTAATATCAAGCACAGGTGTGTTATTTATTGCATCAAGCCCTTCGACATACAACACATTGTTCTTACGCTGCAAAAGTTTTACCGTAGTTACTCCAATTAAATTTGGCCGTTTGGGGCTGCGCGATGCAAAAACACCCCGTAAATCGCCAAAATAAGTTATTCCACTCAAGTGATCAGAGCTCGACCTGTCGAACCAAAATATTACATCAATATAGCGCTGCTGTTCGATGTTTAATAATGCCTCGGTATATTTTTCATCAATATGAATTGTACTTTGCAAGGCTTTTATTTTCTCGGGCAACACCGGCTCTGAACATTCGTTTTTAACAACACCTACCGGAGTATACTGAACTGATTGCATAATAGTATTTTTTTTATAATGATACCGGGATAACAAAAACCGATTGTTCGTCCCTTATTACTTTTACTTTAACATCGTATAGTTTTTCGATGTTTTCGTCGGTTATTGAACTATTGTTTCCAAACGAAAAAACTCTTCCCTTTTTGAGCATCATAATTTTCGAAGCATATCGGGCAGCCATGTTAATATCGTGAATTGCAATAATGATTGTAATTTTATTGCCTGATAATTTTTTTAGCACTTCCATCACTTCAATCTGATGTTTTATATCGAGGTTTGCAGTTGGTTCATCGAGCAGCAACACACTCGGTTGTTGTGCCAAAGCTCTTGCTATGTGAACAATTTGCTGCTGCCCGCCACTCAGTTTATCAAAATCTTTCATCGCCAATTCGTTAAGATGCAAAGTATCAATAACATCGGCAACAATGCGAAAATCGTCAGGAGTTGGTTTCCATTGTATATACGGTTTTCGCCCCAACAAAATAACATCAAAAACCGACGAAGTAGTAATTCCTTCGCTTCGTTGAGGCACATAAGCCATATTACGCGCCAACCGGCCTGTTTTATAATCTAAAATATTGGTATTGTTGAGCAGCACAACACCTTTTTGTGCTTTAAGCACTCCGTTTATACATTTAATAAGCGTGCTTTTACCCGAACCGTTAGGCCCTACCAATGCGACTAAATCGCCGGTATCGACATGAGCATTAATCTCGTCAACAGCAGGCGTTCCGTTATAACTAAACTGTATATTTTGTATGTTGATATTCATAAATTTACCAATATCCTTTTTTCATTCCTCGAATTAATAAAAACAAAAACAGTGGTGCACCAATAAACGAAGTTAGAATACCCACAGGCATAACTAAAGGTGCAATAATAGTACGCGCCAAAGTATCGGACAAAAGCAAAAACAAAGCACCAAATAGAGCTGTAGCCGGAATAAGAAAATTTTCGTCGGCACCAATTATCCTCCGTACAATATGAGGGACAACAAGACCAATAAAAGCGATTATACCATAAAACGAAACCACAACAGCAGTGAGCAACGAAGCTACCAACATGCCCATTAAGCGAACACGATGTACTTTTACTCCCAGGCTTATTGCATACTCATCGCCCGAGCGCAGAGCTTTGTAATTCCACCCCTGAAACATAAAATACAGTAAACCGGGAATAACCACAGCAATAATAATAAATACTTCGCTCCATGTACCACGTCCTAAATCGCCAAATGTCCAAAATACGATAGAAGCAAGCTGAATATTATCTGAAAAATATTGCATTGCCGACAAACCAGCTCCAAATAACGATGAAATTATTATTCCCGAAAGAATAATTATTTCGGGGGTTGCACCACGATATTTCGACAATGCGAGCACCACAACAACACTTACCAAACTCCATACAAATGCCGATATTGTTACAATATACGGATTGTTTATTGTATGAATATCAAATGAGCTGCTGTAACTGCTCCCCGCCCCAAGAACTATAATTGCAAATGCAGCACCAAATGCCGATGCCGACGATATGCCCAACGTAAACGGCGAAGCAAGCGGATTACGCAACAAACTTTGAATTACAGCTCCCGATACTGCAAGTGCAATACCCGACAAAAGTGCTGCAACAACCCGAGGCAAACGAATTTGCATCAAAACTTGCAGCGAAATACTATCGGAACTTCCACTCAATAAAGCCAACATTTTACCTGCACCTATTTCAGATGCACCCGACAATAATGAAAATATGCTCACTGCAAGAGTTAATACTAAACCAACAACAATAAACCAATACTGTTTGCGTGTGTGTTTTTTATATTTCGATACAATTTTACCTGGCATGTTATTCCTGAATTATATAATTTGTAAAAGCAGGCATATCACGTTGCAAATCATCATATATTGCTTTCCCTAGTAAAAATTGAGTAATTTGATTCACTTTTTGTTTTATATCAATTTGTTCAAATTGCGAAGGATACAATACCTTAGCCACATACCAGCTGTTTGCAAAAATCATTTCGTAATTGGTTGCATAGTTATTATAGGCATATACTACGTAAACCTGTTTGTTTTTAAAAGCAGCAATGTTATTTTTCAAAATCTTTTTTTCCCTTACCGATTTATTAACCAACTCGATACCTCCATTATCGATAAATAACACATCGGGGTTCCATACTAAAAGTTGTTCAATATCGATAAACGTACCCCGCACATGCGAAATTTTTTCGGCAGCAATTTCTTGTGCAACATTTTTTGCATTCACAAATTCAAAAGGTGGATAAAAAGCCTGTGTTGAAGTAATATCACGTGTTCCGCTATACGAGACTCCACCAACATAAACTTTGGGTTTATCAACATCGTTAATAAGCGATGTAATGCTATCAAGCTGTACAATTGTTTGTTCAAAAAAATTAATAATTGAGTCGGCTCGGTTTTCGGCTGAAAACACCTGTCCCATTAATCGAAGCGATTGATATAAAATATTTCGGTGTGAGACTAATTCAGGGCAATCAATAGCAATTACAGGAATACCGGTGCGCTTTTCAAGTCCATCGGCATCGGCACGGGTTGCATAGCTCATAAAAATCACATCAGGATTGGCTTGTAAAATCAATTCGCTGTCGCCACCCATCATTGGCCCTATAAGGGGCAAGTTTAACAAAGCCGGATATGCTATTGTGTAAGGCCTCAAATCGCGCCGTTCGTGTTCTTCAATTCCCACAACCTTATCGGCTGCACCCATATATGTAAGCATTCGCAAAGCTCCGGCACGCACACCAACTACCCGGTCAATTTTCTCAGGTATTTCAACTTTCCGCCCAAGCATATCAGTAACAATGCGCACATCAGATACAGATTTTTGCTTTTGATTGCATGAGCTAAAAGCAAGAGCAATAACAATGAATGCAAATAAAAATTGTTTCATTATTTAAGCATTTAAAATTTTATAGCAATGCGTGTATTTATCAATCTTCCGGGCGATAAATAATCGGCTGTTTCCATATGTTTATTATCAAATATATCATGAATATCAATTGACAAATCAACAATATCAAAAAGTTGCTTCGAAACCCGAACATCAAAAGTAATGTACTCATCAAGAGTTTCGGTATTCATATCGTTACTATACTGCATGCTTTTATAAAACGATATTAAACCAATATCGCAAAAACGGTTTCGATGAAATAGTGATAGCGAAGCTGAATGTCGCGGTGCATATTTAAATGATTTCCCTTCTAATTCAGGACGCTTTTCAAAGGCATCGATTGTTGATGTGGCAAAAGCATATGCTGCATTTATACGTAATTCTCGATTCAGTTGATACTCAAGTTCCGATTCAACACCTCCGGTTGTTACATTGCTAACATTCTCACGTATGTGTATAGCCCTACCAAAAAGGCTGTCGGAAGTTGCAACAAAATACAAAAAATCTTTTCCTAAAGCATAATATGCCGATCCTGTAACTTTCAATCCTTGCAAAGGATTAATGTCTATACCGATTTCAAAATTATTCATCGACTCAGGGCCTAGCTTTGGATTTGCATACTTTGGCCCAACCCACATCCAGCCGGTACGTGTAAGGTCATCAAGTATTGATGCTCTAAAACCGTGCGAATACGACAGATAAGCACTTAATTGTTTAATAAAATTAAATCGCGCTCCTACTCTGGGCGAAAGTTCACTCCAGGCATTGTCGCTTAATTTGGGTGTAGTGTTCCAGGGATCAGTAGTATAAAAATCGCCATTTTTAAATCCCACATAATCGTAACGCAATCCCAAAAGCAGGCTAACTTTATCATCAAACAAATTCAATTCATCCTGTACATAAAAAGCTGTTGTTTGTATTGTACCTGCATTATGTATTGTATCGTAGGGTGCAGTTTGGTAATAATCGCCACCATCAATACCACCTTGTTTTAATTCAAAACCCGCTGTAAGTGTATTGTTTTCTGACAGATTTATACTTGCACCTGCAAGTAATCCCATATCTTTCCGATAAGCATTTACATCGTAACGCGAATATACTCCATTGCGCATGCGTTCATTTATATCGTAATAATTTTCGAGTTGATAAAAAGCATTAAAATCATAGCGTATTGTTTTGTCGCCACCATGTATTTTTGCACGAAACAAATTGGTGTTGAAATTGCGATAATTTCCATAAGGAGAAAAAATACGATCACCTTCGCCTCGTTTATCGCGAAATACATCGTACTGTAATTCCCATTTAAACCATGAGTTAGCATCGAAACCAGCTCGTGCCGACACAGACATTTCTTCTAAAAATCGAGCTATACTATAATCGGTACGTTTTTCTTCAATAAGATTATTGTATCCATCACTTTTTAAATAATATTGTGAAACCGATCCATAATACCCTTGTTCGTTCCTGACACGAATACTCAAATCTTGACGCAAAGTATTAAATGTACCATAACTCACAGCTCCGTATATTTCCTGTGGGCGCGACGGGGTACGGGTAATAATATTAATTACTCCCCCCATAGCATTGTTTCCGTAAAGCGACGATCCGGGGCCTTTAAACACCTCAACCCGTTCAATATCGTTGGTATTTATACGATTCCAGTTCACGCCGCCCTCATCCGAGGTATTAACAGGCACACCATTTATTAACACAAGCGTACGCCCCTGCTCATCGCCCGATAATCCACGCAAGGTAACCATGGGACGCTGACTGTAAATACCTGTAGTGCGGTTTACATTAAGCCCTGGTACAGCCCTTAACAAATCGTCAATTTGCATTGCTGCTGTAGATGAAATTTTTGCTGCATTAAGAACAGTAATACGCGAAGGAACTTTTCGTAATTCACGTACAGTTTTTGTTGCAGTAACAGTAATCTCGTCAATACTAACAGTATCACTTACCGAAGGTGTTTTTTCGGCAAATGTTTTGCTTGTGATAAATAAAATCAATAAAAAAACATTTATTGAACAAATAAGTCGATGCATAACCAATCGTGTTACTTTTTTATATATTCGTATTACTTAAGGTATAAAAGTAACTTCTCCGTTCAAATTCGCAAAGAAAACAACAAAAAAAAGGGAAATATTTTTCAGGACTTACTGCTGATATAAAAAAGTACAAGTAAGCTGATACACAAACCCACTCAATTGTTATGAGAACGATTAATTTTTTACCTTTACCAAATAATTATAAAAGCAAAGGAAATTAATGAAATTTGAAGAGTTTGATTTACACGATGATATTTTAGACGCTATCTCGTATATGGGCTTCGAAAAAGCCTCTCCTATTCAGGAAAAAGCAATTCCACTTATATTAAACAACAAGGATTTATTAGCATTTGCTCAAACAGGCACAGGAAAAACAGCAGCATTTATTTTGCCTGTTTTGCACAAATTGATAACTCATAAATCCGAAGGAATTAACACAATAGTTATTGTGCCCACACGCGAACTTGCCATACAAATTGACCAACAGATACAAGGTTTTTCGTACTTTTTACCTGTCGATTCGGTTGCTTTATATGGAGGTGGCGACGGAAAAGACTGGGTACGCGAACGAAATGCAATTGAAAAGGGAACAAGTATAATTGTTGCAACTCCCGGAAAACTCATATCGCATTTAAATATGAGTAAATTCAAGTTCGACAATTTTCAGCATCTTATACTCGACGAAGCAGACCGCATGCTCGACATGGGATTTTTTGAAGACATACAACGCATTGTATCGTATTTGCCTAAAAAGCGGCAAACAATGCTCTTTAGCGCAACCATGCCCGATAATATTAAAAAATTATCGAAATCAATTTTGCATCATCCCGAAGAAATATCGATAGCTATGTCGAAACCTGCCGAAGGTGTGTTGCAGGCAGCATACCTGGTACACGAAAATCAAAAGAGCCCTTTAATCAGTTACCTTATAAACAACAACGATGACTATAAAAGCATTTTAATTTTTACATCGACAAAAGCAAAGGTTAACGAAGTAGTAAGGAGTTTACGAAGCAGTAAATACAAAGTAGAAGGAATATCGTCGGATTTAGAGCAAAAGCAACGCGAAGAGGTATTATCGGGATTTAGAGCTAAAAACACACGAGTGCTTGTAGCCACCGATGTTTTAAGCCGCGGTATCGACATAAAAGACATCAGCCTGATAATTAACTACGATGTGCCGGGCGATGCCGAAGATTATGTACACCGCGTAGGCCGAACTGCCCGTGCCGAATCGGAAGGTGTTGCAATTACCCTTGTTAACCAGGCCGATATGTATAAGATAAAACGTATTGAATCGCTAATTGGTAACGAGATTAAAAAATTGCCTCTGCCGGTTGCTGTAGGTGAGCAAGCCGTTTTTGATTCAAACAATTCAAATAACAAAAAAACCTACCGCCGATTTAATTCAAAAACAAAAAAGCCTTATAACAGAAGAAAATAATTAGGACATACTATTTTCATTGCTTTTACGTTTGATATATTATGTGTTTTTATATTTCAGTGAGCTTTTTTTGATTCCTTAAAATCAATAAAAAGTAAAAATTCACATAATACAATACTCTATATGACGAAAGTTTCATAAATTGTAAATACTATTGAACAAACACCATTACAGCATGAAAATATTACTACTTATAGGATCAATTTTAATTTCGCTGATATTCTTACTTGCAGGGATAGCAAAAATTTACAAGTCGTTTGGCCCCGAAGAAGAAAAAACAGTATGGACTCCGGGAAAAACAGTTAAATATGCTCGCACTATTGCTTTAGTTGAAATTATTTCGGCTCTTCTCTTTCTGCTTCCGTATCACCTGGGCTTTTTACCAATAATATCGCACATTGCATCAATATCATTGGTAATATTAAGCATTGGCGCTCCAATTAGCCATATAAAAATGGGCGAAAACAGTGAAGCTGCACTTACCACATTACTTTTAATTTTTATTGTTGTAATTACTTTCATACGAATATTGGGATCGTAGCTTATAATAAAAAACACGTACTGAATAATATAAAAAAAACTCCTGCACAAAACGTACAGGAGTTTTTTTATTGTATAGCGTTTACATACTATTTTTTGTATACTTTTTTATAACCATAAATGGCAACATCACCAAGCTCCTCTTCAATACGAAGGAGTTGGTTGTATTTAGCCATACGGTCGGAGCGGCTCAATGAACCGGTTTTAATCTGACCACTGTTAGTAGCAACAGCAATATCGGCAATAGTAGCATCTTCAGTCTCGCCCGAACGGTGCGAAGTAACCGAAGTATAACCTGCACGATGAGCCATTTCAATAGCATCGAGGGTTTTGGTTAACGTACCAATTTGGTTTACTTTAATAAGAATTGAGTTAGCAGCACCCATTTCGATACCTTTTTTCAGATACTCAACGTTAGTAACAAACAAGTCATCGCCAACCAACTGACATTTATCGCCAATTGCACTGTTGAGCTTAACCCAACCATCCCAATCGCCTTCGTCCATACCATCTTCAATTGAATCGATAGGATATTTGCTAATCAGTTCGGCAAGATAAGCAGCTTGTTCTTGTGAGTTACGTTTAGCACCTTTATCGCCTTCGAATTTAGTATAATCGTACACACCATTGCTGTAAAATTCAGATGCAGCACAGTCAAGAGCAATTGTTACGTCGCTTCCGGGTTTGTATCCAGCAGCTTCAATAGCTTTAATAATGCTTTCAAGAGCATCTTCGGTACCGTTAAGAGCAGGAGCAAAACCACCTTCGTCGCCAACAGCAGTGCTTAAACCGCGGTCGTGTAATACTTTTTTTAGGTTATGGAAAACTTCGGCTCCCATGCGCAAACCTTCGCGGAACGAAGGAGCACCAATTGGACGAATCATAAATTCCTGAAAAGCAATCGGAGCATCCGAGTGAGAACCACCGTTAATAATGTTCATCATAGGAACAGGCAATGTTTTTGCATTTGTTCCACCAATGTAACGATACAAAGGCATTTCGAGATAATTAGCAGCAGCTTTAGCAACAGCTAATGAAACACCGAGTATAGCGTTTGCACCCAAATTACTTTTTGTTTTGGTACCGTCAAGTGCCAACATCTTTTTGTCGATAGCAACCTGATCGAGAGCACTCATACCTTCGATTTCGGGGCCAATTTTTTCGTTTACGTTTGCTACAGCTTTTAAGCATCCTTTTCCAAGGTAACGGCTTTTATCGCCATCGCGCAATTCAAGGGCTTCGTTTTCGCCGGTTGAAGCACCCGAAGGTACAGCTGCTAAACCTTTAATTCCACTTTCGAGAGTTACTTCAACTTCAACGGTAGGATTACCTCGAGAGTCGATAATTTCTCTACCTACAACTTTGTAAATGTGCATTGTTATTTTCTTTTGAATTATTAAACTAATAATATATTTAAACTTTTTTGAAACACTGAAACTTAAAGCAAAACAAAGGTATAAAAAAATACAACACCTTTTTATTCGTCAGTTTGTCCGGTGTTTTTTTTATCAGAACAACCAAAAATACAGAAAAAGCATGATTGAGAGTGATAAATTGGAAATAAACGAAAAGAATACCTGTTTTTTTAACTATTAGTTAAACCTTCTATTTTAAATAAAATACATTAATCGGAACTTAAAAACGAAATTGCACCTGCTATTTGATCGGGGCTGCCTAAAAGGTATAATATATCGTTCTGCAGCACTTTAGTTTTTGGCCCCGGATGTTCAATAAGTTTAACGCCTCGTTTTATTGCCACAAGTGTTACTTTTGCTTCGTTTCGTAAATTTATTTCAGAAGGAGTTTTGTTTACAAAAACCGAATTATCGTTAATTTTTACTGCCGAAATTTCAACATTCGGAAGCTCGTCAAATGTTGATAATTGATGATTTGCATCATGCTCACGAAATATTCCGTAAAAATCATTTCGGATTTTACCCATAAGAGTGTTAATGTCTTTTTGATGCATGAGTTTCCGATTTAATATCCGCCCAAACAAATCGATTGCTATTTCGAAATTCTCAGGAAATATTTGATCGGCACCGGCTTTAAAAAGAGGTTCTATATCGTGAATATTTTTTGTTCGAACCAAAATAAAAGCATGTTTGTTCAGGTTTCGGATATTTTCGATAATTGCAAGCGAAGGCATTAGACTACCAACCGAAACAATAACAATTTCGGCATTATCGACATGGGCTTTTTCCAAAATTGGAATATTAACTGCATCGCCATATATCACATTTTCTCCTTTTTTCTGTAGCTCCTTAACTTTCTGTGGATCAAACACTATCGACAAGTAAGGCATTTCGACATATTTTGACAATAAGGATAATTTTAAGGCAACCGGATCTTTACCTATAATTACTGCATGATTTTTCATATTCGGGATATCAATTTCCTTTAAGGGAAATAACCCTTTAACCAAGGCATTTGGGAGAGGCAGCTTTAAAAGCAAATTTGCAAATGGCGAAGCGAGCTGAATTAAAAATGGCGACACCGACATTGTAATAATTGCCACTGCTAAAAAAAGCTGGTAGTAATAATTATCAATAATATTTTTATCGAGGCCAACCTTTGCAAGAATAAACGAAAACTCACCCACCTGGCTCAAAGCAAGCCCTATCATAACAGTTCCCTTAAACGTATGCCCCAATACAAATCCTGTTGCTCCGGCAACAACAGTTTTTATTACCAATACAAGCAATACTGTAACAATAACGAGTGTAATATTATCAACAACAAAAGTTAAATCAAGCAACAAACCCACCGACACAAAGAAGAAACTGGCAAACGTGTCTTTTAAAGGCATTAAACTGCCAAAGGCATTGTGGCTGTACTCCGCGATTCAGAAACCATTAATCCGGCAAGAAATGCCCCAAAAGCCAACGACATTCCCAGGTGCATGGTGAATATAGCAACCCCAAAACATATAAGCAAAATACTCATAAAAAACAGTTCCTGATTATGTGTCATGGCTATTGCACGCAAAATACGCGGAAACAACCACTTATTGCCCACATAAACAAATACTAAAATAAGAAGTGTTTTGGCTAAAAGCGATAAAAATTCTTTGCGTAAACTCAAGTCTCCATCGGTAAAAAAGTCGCTAAAAAGCAACAAAGGCACAAGCATTAAATCCTGAAATATTAGTATTCCCAATACTGTTCGCCCGTAATTTGATGTTATTTCAGAACGCTCCTGCAACAATTTCATTACCAGAGCCGAACTACTCAATGCAGCAACAAAACCAATAAACAAACCCGACTTGAGCCCTATAGGATAAAAATACGAAAGAGCAAAAAAGAGTAAAGCGCTTAAGCCAACCTGCATAAATCCACCTAAAAATACAATTCGTCGGATACGCAATAAATGCTTTAACGAAAACTCGATACCAATTGAAAACAGCAGCAATATCACTCCTATTTCAGCCATAATTTCGATTTGATGCTCATTATCGAGCAACGAAAAAACATGTGGACCAACCAATATTCCGGTAAGTAAATATCCAACTACTGTTGGTATTTTCAGTTTTCTGAAAATCATATTCACAAAAATCGAAAGCGCAAATATTATTACAATATCACTGAGTATCGAAAAGTCCATATACCGAATTATTAAAACACAAACAGATTATTATTGAATTAACAATAAATTGCCAAATAAACATACATTAACAAATACAAAAATAGCATTAATATTTTAAGCTTGTTTAATGAAATTCTTTCGTTGTAAAAGTTTTTGAATGAATTAAACATCAGACAAAAATGTTTTATATTTTTACATCTCATTTTTACATCATGATTAGAAAAGCAATTCAGCAAAACACATTATATCAAAAGTACCCGGGCACTCTTTTTGTTATTAAGTGGCTCATTATATCGTTAATTATAGGCATTACAGTTGGTAGTGCATCGGCTTTTTTTCTCACATCGCTGCACTGGGCAGAGAAAACACGCGATGCGAATTTATGGATTATATGGCTACTGCCTGTTGCCGGATTTGCCATAGGCCTTTTGTATCATTATTATGGCAAAAACAGTAACGAAGGCAATAATTTACTGATCGACCGGTCAGAACATCCATGGAAAGAACGCATCCCTTTCAGAATGGCTCCCCTGGTTTATTTAGGCACCATAGCAACGCATTTGTTTGGAGGCTCGGCCGGCCGCGAGGGTACCGCACTTCAAATGGCAGGTGCTATTTCCGATCAGCTTACCCGGCCACTTAAATTGAATCAAAACGACCGTAAAATACTTATTATTGCAGCCATTGCGGCAGGTTTTGGTTCGGTATTCGGCACTCCTTTGGCCGGAGCTATTTTTTCTCTCGAAGTTGTGGTTGTTGGAAAAATTAAATACGACGCAATTTATCCGGCATTTGTTGCTTCAATACTTGCCGATTATGTTACCGGGCTCTGGCAGGTTGATCACACACAATATCAAATTACACATGTGCCCGACATTACAGCTATATATTTGGTATATGCAATTGCTGCCGGAATTATTTTTGGTATTGCAGCTGCTGTATTTAGTAAAATGAATCATTTTTTTACACGGCTTTTTAAAAATAAAATTTCATACCCCCCACTGCGACCATTTGTTGGCGGAGCTATTGTAGCAATAACAGTATTTGCAATAGGTACAAGCCGCTACATCGGACTTGGAATCCCGGTTATATCTGAAGCATTTACACAGCATGTATCAGCCTACGATTTTGCTCTAAAAATTTTATTTACTGCCGTTACCCTGGGAGCTACCTTCAAAGGTGGCGAAGTAACCCCACTGTTTTTTATTGGTGCAACACTGGGCAATGCAATTGCCTGGTTTATTCCTTTGCCAATGAGTTTACTCGCAGGAATGGGATTTGTTGCAGTTTTTGCCGGAGCAACCAACACTCCCCTGGCCTGCAGCATTATGGCTATTGAACTTTTTGGCGCCGAATGTGGTGTTTTTGTGGCAATTGCATGTGTTACTGCTTACCTTATGTCGGGCAACAACAGCATATACAACGGCCAATTTATTGGGCAAGCTAAACATGTTTTTTTTAATCAGTTTAAAGGAAAACAGATAAAAGAAATATAAATCAATCATTCATTTTTTTCTTTATATATAATGATATCATTTAAACACATAGTATTGTTCGTATTTGTTTTTTCGTTAAAGTTTGTGAGTGCACAAACAATGCATCAAAACAAAAACATCGAACAGTTTTTTAACGATCAGTGTGTAAAAAATGCACCTATAGGCATTTATGTTTCAAATTATAAAACAAACCAGGTACTTTTCGAATACAATTCCGAAATGTGCCTCACTCCGGCTTCGGTACTAAAACTTGTAACAACAGCTGCAGCAACCGAAATTTTGGGGATACAGCACACTTTTGAAACAAAAATATGGTATAGCGGAACAATCATTAACAAAACCCTGCATGGCGATATTATTATTACAGGTGGCGGAGATCCTACTCTTGGATCAAAATATTTTGAAACCCAACCAACACAAACCGATTTTCTTAAAACATGGGCCAATGCCGTAAAACAAACAGGCATCGACACCATTACAGGCAATATTATTGCTGATCCAAATTTTTATTCCGACCATGACGTGCCAAAAAGCTGGGTATGGGAAGATCTCGGAAATTATTATGGCGCTGCAGCACAAGGCATTAACCTATACGATAATACTTTTGAAATTACTTTTAAAACTCCTGCCGGTATTAATAAAAAAACACAAATAATACAGGTATCACCCCCCATTCCTAATCTCGAAATCGACAACCGGGTACGTACATCATCCGATAAACGTGACCTGGCCATAGTATATGGCGATCCGGGAACAAATATCCGAACCATAAAAGGTACTTTACCCCAAAATCGCGAAGCATTTAGCATTAAAGCCTCTATCCCAAATCCTGCATTGTTGCTGGCTTACGAATTTAAACAATCACTTTCTGCTAAGCAAATCGATATTAATGGCAAAGCATTATGCCTAAAAACAGAAACGGATTCTGCCCCCAAAACGTTCATTCATTGCCACACATCACCTACACTTAAGCAAATTATTAAACAAACAAATTTCGAAAGCATTAATTTATTTGCCGAATCATTGTGCAAACATATAGGATACAGCATAAAAAATACGGCAAGTACCGACAAGGGAACTGAAGCAATTACCGAATTTTGGGAAAGCAAAGGCATTGACCCCGGAACCTTACTTATGGCCGACGGAAGCGGACTTTCGAGATATAATGCAATAACTGCAAAAACACTTACCCAAATTTTAAACTACATGCAAAACAAAAGTCAATATGCTCAAATTTTTGAATCGTCGGTTCCTGTGGTTGGAATAAACGGCACACAAAAATATTATTTCCAATATTCACATCTTAAAGGCAAAGCTTTGGCCAAAACTGGTTCAATGACTAATATCAGAAGTCTTGCTGGATACATGACAACACAAAATGGCACTCCGGTATCATTTTCAATTATTGTAAACAACTTTAATTGCGGAAGTTTTGTAATGGCAGCAAAAATGGAAAAGATTATCGAAGCATTTTACCTGGATTTATAAACAATTTTTACTTAAAGGGCATATTTGACATTTAAAAATCCAAATAAAACATAAAATTTACATACACAACAGAGCCACATTCTGTTTTCTGGCTCTTCATTTTTTTATACTATTCTAACGAAAAATCCGCATAGAAAAGTTTACAAAACTTTTTTTCTAAACTCTGCTTCTATTTTTTACAGTCCTCATTCAAAACCATTAACAAAAACCGAAACGCCTAACACATCAACACGCAAAAACAACAAAGAAGCTCATTTATTGAAATTATCTTACAGTATGCTATAATTATTTGCGAACACGAGTTTAGCATAAAAAGTATTGTACAACATAAAAAAATGCTTGGAAATTATAAATGTATTTTTGACTTTTGTTTGCTTGCAAATCAAAACAAAAAATAATGCCATATAGCAATGCCGACAAGTTTTATTTAGCTGTTGACTGTGTAATATTTGGTTTCGACAACGAACAGTTAAAACTGTTGTTACACAAGCGAAGCATGGAACCCGAAAAAGGAAAATGGTCGTTAATGGGAGGTTTCTTAAACTCAAACGAAACACTCGACAATGCAGCTCAGCGTGTTTTGGCCTTAATAACCGGATTACGCGATATTTATATGGAGCAACTCAGTGCGTTTTCCGAAATCGATCGCGATCCGGCAGCCCGTGTAATCAGTATTGGATACTATTCACTAATTAACATTAACGAATACAGCGATTCGTTACTTAAACAATACGGAGCTCAATGGTTTTCAATTGACGAATTGCCTGAATTGATATTTGACCACATGGAAATTACCGACAGAGCCTTAAAACGCCTTAAACGAAAAGCAAAAACTCAACCCATTGGCTTTGAACTTTTGCCTGAACAGTTTACCATTACCCAGCTTCGAAATTTATACGAAGCTATTTATCAACGCAAACTCGACCCTGCTAATTTCAGACGCAAATTTATGAGTATGAAACTCCTTGACAGGCTTCCAATAAAAGATAAAAACAACTCACGTAAGGGTGCCTACCTGTATTCGTTTAACAAACAACGTTACGAATCGCACATCTTATCGGGGTTTTCATTCGATGTAAGTGGAATTTAAAAAAAGATATATAAACTAAAAAATAATCTCATGAAAGAAGTATGGTTCATTACCGGCAGCCAGCATTTGTATGGCGACGAAACATTAAAACAAGTTGACGAAAATTCAAGCCGCATTGTTGATGGCTTGAATCAATCAGATGCTATTCCGGTTAATATTTTACATAAACCGGTTGTAACTACATCGCAATCGATACTTGAAGTTTGTAAAGCAGCAAACAACAGCAAAAATTGTATTGGTGTAATATTGTGGATGCATACGTTTTCGCCTGCAAAAATGTGGATTGCCGGATTAAAAAGCCTGCAAAAACCATTTTTGCACCTCGACACTCAATTTAACCGCGATATTCCATGGAAAGAAATTGATATGGATTTTATGAATCTGAATCAAAGTGCCCACGGCGATCGCGAATTTGGGTTTATTAACTCGCGCATGCGCAAAAACCGCAAAGTTGTAGTTGGACACTGGCAAAACCCCGAGGTTCAAAATCAAATTGGCACATGGTGCCGCACTGCCATTGGATGGAACGAATCGCAAAATTTAAAAATTGCACGTTTTGGCGACAATATGCGTAATGTTGCTGTAACCGAAGGCGATAAAGTAGAAGCTCAAATAGTATTTGGATGGGAAGTACATGCATATGGCACCGGCGATTTACTTGAATATGTTGATAAAGTTACCAACAGCGAAGTTGATGCATTATATGCCGAATACGAAAAACTGTATACTGTTGCCGAAGACTGCAAACCCGGTGGCCGGTATCATCATAACGTAAAAATACAGGCACGTTACGAAATTGCTTTAAAACGATTTTTAGATGATGGCAATTTTAAGGCATTTACCACAAACTTTGAAAACCTTACAGGTCTCGAACAATTGCCCGGACTGGCATGTCAGCGCCTTATGGAACAAGGATACGGTTTTGGTGCCGAGGGCGACTGGAAACAATCGGCCTTACTCCATATTGTTAAAACAATGGCAAACGGACTTAAAGGAGGCAATTCGTTTATGGAAGATTACACTTACCATTTCGATCCTCAAAATCCGGGGGTTTTAGGTTCGCACATGCTCGAAATTTGCCCGTCAATTGCAGCTCAAAAACCACGGCTCGAAGTGCACCCGCTTGGTATTGGAGGTAAAGATGCTCCTGCCCGACTAATATTTGACTCACAAACAGGCGATGCGCTCAATGTAACTCTTATCGATATGGGTAATCGATTCAGAATCATTGTAAACACTCTCGATGTTATTAAGCCGCTCGAATCACTCCCAAAATTGCCTGTTGCATGCGCATTTTGGAAAACACATCCATCGGTTACTGAGGGTACAGCTGCCTGGATTTATGCCGGAGGAACACACCACTCGGTATTTAGCCTGGCACTAAGCCCTGAGCATATCGAAAATTTTGCAGAAATAGCCGATGTTGAATTTATTCTTATTGATAAAAATACCGATCTCACTTCGTTCAAAAAAGAGCTTAAGTGGAACGACCTTTATTATATGCTAAACAAAAGTTTGAAATAAACAACAACTAAACAACAATTTCTATGAATGCTGGATTTACAAACCTTGACTACACTATTTTTGTTATTTATGCAATTGTTATAGTAAGCCTTGGGTTATGGTTATCGCGTACCAAAAAAGGCGAAGAAAAAGATTCAAAAGACTATTTTTTGGCAGGAGGAACTCTTTCGTGGTGGGCAATAGGCGCATCACTAATTGCTGCCAATATTTCGGCCGAGCACTTTATCGGCATGTCGGGATCTGGTTTCAGAGTAGGTCTGGGCATTGCAGCTTACGAGTGGATTGCAGCTCTTACTCTTATTTTGGTAGCAAAATACCTGCTCCCGCAAATGATTAACAATAAGATTTTTACAATGCCTCAATTGGCAAAAGAACGCTATGGACAAGGCGTAAGCTTTTTCTTTTCGTTTTTTTGGCTCTTGGTTTATGTTTTTGTAAACCTCACATCGGTAGCCTGGCTGGGAGCCATAGCTATGGATCAAATACTTGGTGTACCAATGGTTTACGGAGTACCTGCATTGTTAATTTTTGCCGGTATATACTCAATATACGGAGGACTTAAAGCCGTAGCCTGGACCGATGTTATTCAGGTAGTATTTTTAGTAGGTGGCGGATTAATAACTGCATGGTTTGCTCTTGATGCTGTTGGTGGTGAAGCAGGTAGTGCAATTCAGGGATTTAAAACCATTCTCTCGAGTGTTCGCGATAATCCTAACGACCTGCACTTTAATATGATTATCGACAGAAACATTGATGCAACTGTATTTAAAGATTTACCGGGACTTGCCGTAATTTTTGGTGCAATGTGGCTTACAAACCTCGGATACTGGGGATTTAACCAGTACATTATTCAAAAAGGACTTGCAGCCAAAAACCTGCAGGAAGCAAAACGTGGTTTAATTTTTGGCGGATATCTCAAAATTTTAATCCCCCTTATTGTTGTTATTCCGGGGATTACAGCATACGTATTGTTTAACCATCCCGATTTACACAGTACATTGCAGGGACTTAACGATACGATTGAAGTAGCCGACGAAGCATATCCATGGTTACTCAAAAACTTTGCTCCAAACGGCATACGAGGCTTAGCTTTTGCAGCTCTGGTAGCAGCAGTAGTTTCATCTCTGGCTTCGATGCTCAACTCTACTTCAACGATTTTTACTCTCGATATTTATAAATCCCTGATTAATAAAAATGCAAGCGAAAAACAACTGGTAAAAACCGGACGTATTTCGGCATTAGTAGCATTAGTTATTGCAATGGTTGCCGCAAAACCATTATTGGGTGGTTTAGATCAGGCTTTTCAATACATACAAGAATACACCGGTTTTATATATCCCGGAGTAGTTGTTGTATTTGGTATGGGTATTTTATGGAAAAAAGCAACAAACAGAGCAGCCCTTTGGACTACTATTGTTACTATTCCATTAGGAATTATTATGAAAGTTGCGCTTCCCGATTTACCATTTATTATTCGAATGGGATATGTTTGTATTATTTTAATAGCACTTGCTATTATACTTACCCTTACCGATAAGCATCAGGTAAAAGCCGAAGAATTATCGGAAAAAAATAAAAAGAATTACATCAAGGCCGGATGGGGATTTGCAATTTCGGCTGCAATAACTGCTATTTCAGGTGTAATATGGGGTACAAACATTTTTAATTTCAACTTGTTAAATCTTGGCTTCGATTCAATTTTTATGCTTTCGTCCTTGTTTGCATTTTTATCGATCATATTTTTCTCAAATGCAAAATCAAACACCAAAAACGACAAGTCGTACGAAATTGATCCAAAATTATTTAAAACCGATAATCGATTCTTACTGGGAGCAATAGGTATTGTAGTAATATTTACTGCTTTATATGCATATTTCTGGTAAACAAACACATACGGCATTCTGAATCAATCATTTCAGAATGCCGTTAATTTTTTACACATTATGCTTGAACAATTAAAAGAAGATGTATTTAATGCAAACCTCGATTTGGTAAAACACGGTTTGGTAATTTTTACCTGGGGAAATGCAAGTGGCATTGATCGGCAGAAAGGCCTTTTTGTTATTAAACCAAGTGGGGTTGATTACAATGTAATGAAAGCCGACGATATGGTAGTACTCGATTTAAATGGAAATGTAGTTGAAGGGAAACTCAAACCTTCGTCGGATATGCCAACCCACCTTGAACTATACAAAGCTTTTCCGCAAATTGGAGGTGTAGTACACACACACTCCACCTATGCAACAGCATGGGCTCAGGCCGAAACTGCAATCCCAAATATTGGTACAACACATGCCGATTATTTTGCACAAAAAATACCTTGCACACGCAAAATGACCGAAGATGAAGTTTTTAATGATTACGAAAAAAATACAGGAAAAGTCATTATCGAAACGTTCGAAAATATTAAAGCCAACGAAGTTCCTGGTGTTTTAGTTAATAACCATGGACCTTTTTCGTGGGGAAATGATGTGTTTGATGCTGTACACAATGCAGTAGTAATGGAACAGGTTGCTAAAATGGCAAGTATATCGTACGCAGTAAACCCAAAATTAAAAATGAACGAATTGCTTATCAAAAAGCATTACGAACGCAAACACGGGAAAAACGCGTACTACGGGCAGTAGGAACCCTGGATGCTTGATGCTGGGTACTGGATGCTGGGTGCTTGATGCTGCCTGCCCACCGTAGGAGGGGATGCTGAAGCGAAGCGGAAATACCTGTGATAAATTGGAGCTGGATAATATATAATTAAATAAAAAATATTAAACAGAATGTCTTATCGGAATTTAGAAATATGGCAAATTTCCCGGGAAATTGTAATTGAAATTCAGAAGATTACAATAACCCAACTTCCAAAATTCGAGATGTATGAAACGGCTTCACAAATCAGACGTTCTTCAAAAAGTGTAAAATCTAACATTGTCGAAGGATATGGAAGAAGGGCTTACAAACAGGATTATATTAGATTTCTAACTTTTTCGCTTGCATCAAATGATGAAACCATCGATCATCTGGAAACCTTATGGGAAACCGGATCATTAACCGATAAAAATACATACGATGAACTACATGAAAAAATCGATAAACTTGGAAAAAAGCTAAACAGATTTATATCAGGAGTTGAAAATCAACATCAATCTAAAAAATAAATACGCATAACACCGAGCACCGAGCATCAAGAATCGAGCACCGAGCATCGAGCACCGAGCACCGAGCATCATTAACAAAAAATTAAAAATTATAGATCATGAAAAAATACGTTATAGGATTAGATTACGGAAGCGACTCTGCACGTGCGCTGATTGTAGACACACAAACCGGCGAACAACTTGCCACATCGGTTAAATACTATCCTCGCTGGATGGAAGGAAAATATTGCGATCCGGCAAAAAATCAATACCGCCAACATCCACTCGATTATCTCGAGGTAATGGAAGATTCAATCAAAGATGCACTATCGCAATGCGATGCTTCAGTAGCTCAAAATGTAGCAGGCATTGCTTTCGACACAACCGGTAGCACACCTGCATTAACCGATGCAAATGGCACACCCCTGGCCATGCTCCCCGAATATGTCGAAAACCCTAATGCCATGTTTATTTTATGGAAAGACCATACAGCAGTTAAAGAAGCTGATCAAATAAACGAGCTAGCCCGAAAATGGGAAGTTGATTACACCAAATACGAGGGAGGTATTTACTCATCGGAATGGGTTTGGGCAAAAGTGCTGCATGTATTACGCAACGATAAATCACTAAAACCTACAGCCGTATCGTGGATTGAGTATTGCGACTGGTTACCTGCCGTACTAACCGGCAATACTGCTATCGATAAAGTAAAACGTAGCCGTTGTGCTGCAGGTCATAAAGCACTTTGGCATCCCGACTGGAACGGACTTCCCCCCGAAGAATTTTTAACATCGCTGGGCCCCGAATTAGCAGATATGCGTAAAAACCTTTTTTCTGAAACCTATACCAGCAATGAAGCTTTTGGAAACCTTACAGCCGAATGGGCCGAAAAACTTGGTTTATCAACACGTGTTGTGGTTGGGGTAAGTGCTTTCGATTGCCACATGGGAGCTGTTGGTGCCGAAATTGAACCCAATACTCTGGTACGCGTAATTGGCACTTCAACCTGCGACATTATTGTTTCGCCATATAAAGATATTGAAGGAAAACTCATTCCCGGAATTTGCGGACAGGTTGATGGTTCGGTAATACCGGGTATGATCGGACTCGAAGCCGGACAATCGGCCTTTGGCGATGTATACGCCTGGTTCAAAAATGTATTGGCCTGGCCACTGCAATTTCTCGATAATAAAGAACAAGCAAAAGTAATTGAGGATAAAATCATACCTGCATTATCCGATGAAGCAATGAAAATTCCTATTGAAGAATCAAGCATTGTAGCAACCGACTGGCTTAACGGACGCCGTACACCCGATGCCGACCAAAATGTCAAAGCCTCAATAACGGGCTTGAACTTAGGATCATCGGCTCCTCGTATTTTTCGCGCACTGGTTGAAGCTACTGCTTTTGGTTCAAAGGCTATTGTTGACCGCTTTGCCGAAAACGGCATCAATATACAATCGGTAGTTGGAATTGGTGGTGTAGCTAAAAAATCGGCTTTTGTAATGCAAACCATGGCCGATGTACTGGATATGCCGATAAAAGTAGCACGCGCCGAACAATGTGTAGCACTTGGAGCTGCTATGTTTGCAGCTGTTGCTGCCGGTATTTATCCAAAAATTGAAGATGCTCAAAAAGCAATGGGGCAAGGTTTCGAAAAAACATACACCCCAAACAAAATCAATACCCAAAAATATGCACAACTATACAAAGATTATCAAAAACTTGGAACAACAATATAAATCAACAATTGATGAAACAAATACCTAAACTTTTTGCTTTTGTAATTATACTGTTGGCAGCATGCTCAAAACATCCCCAAAAACATGACGAATACCCCATAAAAGCAGTTGGTATTACAAATATTGAAATTACCGATCAGTTTTGGCTTCCAAAAATTCGCGAAGTACAAACAGTTACTATCGATCACGCGTTTAAAAAATGTGAAACCGAAGGACGAATGCAAAATTTTTTAGTTGCAGGCGGCCTTGCCAAAGGCAAATACATGGGAAAAATGCCTTTTGACGATACCGATTTATATAAAATTATCGAAGGTGCATCGTTTTCACTCATTAGTAATCCTAACCCCGGCCTCGATGCATATATCGATTCAATAATCGGGATTATTGCTGCCGGACAAGAACCCGATGGTTACTTAACAACTTGGTTTACTATCGACAGACAAAATCCGCCTGCCTGGTGGGTAAATCCGGCAAACAAACGTTGGGAAAGCGAGCAATCGAGCCACGAACACTACAACAGCGGCCATCTGTTTGAAGCTGCTGCTGCACATTACCGTGCTACTGGAAAACGAAATTTTTTGGATATTGCCATAAAAAATGCCGATTTACTGGTCGATAATTTTGGACCCGATAAATTAATAACTCCTCCGGGACATCAAATCATCGAAACCGGATTAATTCAGTTATACAATATCACCCATAACGAGAAATATCTGGAACTTTCGAAATTTTTTCTTGATATGCGTGGCGACAGTACTAAACGCGAAATATGGGGGCCATACAATCAAGACCACTTGCCGGTTACGCAACAAACCGAAGTTGTTGGACATGCTGTAAGAGCTGTTTATCAATATGCCGGAATGACCGATATAGCTGTTATGTATAACAATACCGATTATTTGGCAGCGGTAAATGCTCTATGGGAAAACATGGTAAACAAAAAAATGTACATTACCGGTGGACTTGGCGCTCTGCACGATGGCGAAGCTTTTGGCAAAAATTACCAACTCCCTAATAAAACGGCTTACAGCGAAACCTGTGCGGCAATTGCAAGTATCGACTGGAATCAACGCTTGTTTCAACTTACCGGAGATGTTAAATATATCGATATTATTGAACGTACATTATACAATAACCTTATTGCAGGCATTTCGCTCGATGGCACAAAGTTTTTTTACCCAAATCCACTCGAATCGGACGGACAATACAAATTTAACCACGGTGCGGCTACTCGTCAACCCTGGTTCGATTGCTCTTGCTGTCCTACAAACCTTATCCGCTTTATTCCTTCAATTCCCGAACATATTTACGCTCAAACCAAAAACGAGCTTTATATAAATTTGTTTATTGCAAACAAATCGCATGTTAATTTTATTAAGAATAAGGTTGATATCGATATGCAAACAACCTATCCATACAGTGGCGATGTACAAATCAATATCGATCCTCAAAAACCAATTGAATTTACACTTAAAATCCGAGTACCCGGGTGGGCTCGCAACGAAGCTGTTCCGGGAAATCTTTATCAATACACCAAAAACTACAACACCAACATCAGTATTGATATAAATGGAGAAAAACAAAACATTGAAACAAGCAAGGGATATGCATCAATTAACCGAACATGGAAAAAAGGCGATGTTGTTTCGATAAGTTTCCCAATTCAGGTAAAACAAGTAAAAACAAACCCACTGGTTGATGAAAACAGCAATAAAGTAGCTTTTGAATATGGCCCGCTTGTATATTGTGCCGAAGAGGCCGACAACGTCAATATACCCGAGACATGGGTTCCGGCCAATATCGATTTTGAAATTAACCAACAAACAATACTCGACGAAAAAGTAAAATCTTTGGTTGCAAATATCAACAACAACAAACTTACTCTAATCCCCTACTTCACTTGGTCGAACCGGGGCGAAGGTCAAATGAAAGTTTGGTTTCCGCTTAAACAATAAAACGAACAATAACAATAAACTATTTAACGATGAAAAAATCACTATTTCTATTTATTGCACTAACGGCTACAATTAGCCTTTATGCACAAAACACTTTAGTACTTCAGCCAAATAAGGCCGAAACTGTAATTAACAAAAATATTTACGGTCATTTCTCAGAACACCTTGGAACGTGTATCTATGGCGGAATATATGTTGGCGAAGATTCCGACATTCCAAACATTGATGGATACCGTACTGATGTAATTGAAGCATTTAAAGAACTAAAAGTACCTGTTTTACGCTGGCCAGGAGGCTGTTTTGCCGACACATACCACTGGAAAGACGGTATTGGCCCTAAAGAAGATCGCCCATCGATAGTAAACGTTCACTGGGGCGGTGTAACCGAAGATAACAGCTTTGGAACACATGAGTTTCTGAATTTTTGCGAATTAATTGATGCTGAGCCATATTTGAGTATCAATGTTGGATCAGGCACTGTACAAGAAGCCGTTGAATGGGTTGAATATGTAACATCGTCAAACGAAAGCCCTATGACCGAGCTGCGTAAGAAAAACGGCCGCGAAGATCCCTGGAATGTAAAATACTGGGGAATTGGTAACGAAACATGGGGCTGTGGTGGCGATATGCGCCCCGAATACTATGCCGACATTTACCGGCATTATGCAGGATATATCCGAGGTCAAGAACTGCAACGTGTAGCTGTTGGCCCTTCATCGGGCGACTACAACTGGACCGAAAAACTCATGAATGGCTTAAATGGCAAGCAAAACCTTGTTGAAGTTATTTCGCTACACCACTATACCTTACCAACCGGCGACTGGAGCAAAAAAGGATCGTCGACCGATTTTGGCGAAGATCAATGGTTTAGTACATTTAAAAACACAATGGTTGTTGAAGAGCTTATTCAGAAACACCTGGCTATTATGGACAAATACGACCCCAATGGCGATATTACTCTGGCCGTTGATGAATGGGGTACATGGTACGATGCTTTACCCGGATCGAATCCCGGCTTTTTACAACAGCAAAACTCCTTACGCGATGCCTTAGTTGCAGGTGTTAACCTCAACATATTTAATAACTATGCTGACAGAATTTCGATGGCTAACATTGCTCAAATTGTGAATGTACTGCAAGCTATGATTTTAACCGATGGCGAAAAAATGGTAAAAACTCCTTCGTACTATGTTTTTAAAATGTATAACGTTCACCACGATGCAACTCTTATCCCTTCGCTTTTATCGAGCGAATCGTACGAGTTTAACGGCGAAAAATTACCGGCTGTTACTTCATCGGCATCAATTAAAAATAATATTACCAGCATTACTCTTACCAACATTAACCCCAATAAATCAACAAATGTTGATATAAATGTTGATGCCATTGATTTTAGTAAAATTAGCGGTCAAATTATCACAGCGCAAAACATGAACGATTTTAACGATTTTGGTAAAGAAGAAAAAGTAAACATTGCCGACTTTGAAGTAAATAAACCTAAAAACGGCAAACTAAGCGTTGAACTTCCTGCACACTCAGTAGTTTTGATTCAATTAAAAAAATAAAAAAATTATGAAAAAAATACATTACCTGATGCTATTAGCTGTTTTGCACCTGGCATTTATTTCGTGCAATAACAGCGAACCTTCGGTATTCACAAATACTGTTAGCAATATTGACACAAACAAGTTTTCGGAAATAGTTGACGGAAAACAAGTTGAACTTTACACCCTCGTTGGAGAGAACGGTATTGGAATGAAAGTAACCAATTTTGGTGCACGTGTAGTTGCTCTTTGCGTGCCTAATGCTAAAGGCGAACCCGTAGATGTGGTTTTGGGTTTCGACAATTTAAATGATTATCAAACTACCGAACCCGAAACATTTTTTGGTGCTACAATTGGACGTTACGGAAACCGAATTGCAAATGGACGATTCGAAATTGACGGACAAACATACCAATTGGCTCAAAATAATGGCATAAACCATTTACACGGTGGTCCTAAAGGATATTTTGATGTTGTATGGGATGCTCAACAAGTTAGCGATTCGAAAATAATTTTTACATACTTGTCGCTCGACGGCGAAGAGGGTTACCCCGGAAATCTCGATATTACAATGACTTATGAACTGACAAGTGATAACGAATTTACTATTGAATATACAGCTACAACCGACAAAGCAACAGTTTGCAACCTTACTCATCATTCGTTTTTTAATTTAAATGGCGAAGAGAGCAACACTATTAACGATCATGAGTTAACTATTCATGCTAATTACACAACACCTGTTGATGCCGGTTTAATACCCGATGGAACAATAACAGCAGTTAGCGGAACTCCTTTTGATTTTACAAATCCTACAATAATTGGTAAGAACCTTAATGCCGACAACGACCAACTTCGTTTTGGCAGCGGATATGACCACAACTGGGTTTTGAACCGCAACGATGAAGGAATCATGCTGGCAGCTACACTCTATTCGCCAAACACCGGCATTCAAATGGATGTACTAACCGACCAGCCCGGATTGCAATTTTATGGCGGAAACTTTTTGGATGGCACAACCGTTGGTAAATCAGGAAAACCCTACGTTTTTCGTAGTGCCTTATGCCTCGAAACTCAACATTTCCCCGATTCGCCAAACCAACCCGAATTTCCAACAACAATTCTTCGTCCCGAAGACACTTATAAACATGTTTGTACATACCGTTTTTCGGTAAAAAAATAACAACTCTTTGCAGCAAAAAAAACCGGTTCAGAAACATTGAACCGGTTTTTTTTTTGCTCAAGCAATCAATTACTGAATAAACCCATAAAAACATAAACCGGGAATACACAAACAAAGTATATCCCCGGAATATATTACTAATAAACATAAAACTAAATACTATAAATCAAAGCTTATATGTCGGTTATTATTTAAAAAGCACTTGAGCAAAATTGAATAAATTATTGCGCCATACAGGCCAAGTATGTCCACCGGGGTATTCGCTGTAGGTATAATGAATGTTCAGCTGATCAAACTTTTTCATCATAGCCTGGCAGTTTTTCCAGGCAATATCTTCTTTGCCCCCCATTGCAATCCAAAATTGTTTCAGGTTTTTATTAATATTTGATGCATTATCTTCCATAAACCGATACTGAGGATCAGAAAGTGAAGTATTATTTTCCCACCAACCGGAGCTAAATACACCTAAATAAGCAAACATGCCTGTATTGCGTACGCCGGCGTGCAAGGTTTGCAAACCTCCCATCGATAAACCCGCCAAAGCACGGTTATGAGCACCTTTTTTAACTCGGTAATTATTTTCGACAAAAGGAATAACATTTTTTGTCAGTTCATTTTCGAATGCTTCAAGTGCATCGAGGCCAAAGCCTGCCGACGGAATATTTCCATCGACCATAACTACCAACATAGGCAAAGCTTTATTTTGAGCTATCAGGTTATCGAGAATCAAATCGGTTTTACCTTGCATAGCCCAACCACGCTGATCTTCTCCGCCACCATGCAAAATATAAAGCACCGGATAGTTTTGTTTTGTATTCTGATCGTACCCCGGAGGTGTATACATATAAAAACTGCGCCAGGCATTGCATGTTTTCGAATAATACCGTTTAATTCGAATATCACCATGAGGAACATCTTTTATGGCATAATAATCGTCGCCTGCAAAAGGTATTTCAATACCGCTTGCCATACGTCCCATGCCGTAAAATGTTTCGCTGGCCGGATCACAAACAGCTAAACCATCAACAATAAGCGAATAATAATGAAATCCTTCGCTTAGCGAGTCGGTAGTAACTTGCCATACTCCTTCACTGTTTTTTTGCATGTCGTATTTTTTCCCCAAATCGAGCTGCATACTGTGAACATCGGGAGCATTAACTTTAAATACAGCTTTGCTCCCGGGAGTTATTTGCGGATAATCTGCCCCACGAATATTTGTTGTGGGAGCTTGTTGCGCTTGTGTAATGCCAGCTAATGTTATTGCGCAAAATAACAAAGGCAGATAGAATTTATTCATTGTATAACAGGTTAAATAGTTGATAAGATGTACTGATTCAAAAATAGAAAATCGTCAAATTATCAAGTTCCGATATTTGATAAATATCTTCTAAATTTAAACACGCACCACACAGATACATACCTGTACAGCAACACATTAACAAAAATACAACATGTATACAATTAAATTTCGGAAGGCGGTTTTCCAAAAAACTTTTTAAATACAGTACTAAAATATCCGGGGCTTGCGTATCCGCACAAATCACTCACTTCGCTAATTGTATATTTTTTTGATTGAAGCAATTCTAATGCAGAATTCATTCGTACCGATTTTATAAAATCAACCGGAGATTGGTCGGTAAGAGCTTTTATTTTTTTATACAATAATGATCCACTCACTTTCATAGCCGAAGCAAAATCGTCGCGGCTAAAATCAGGATTTGCCAAATTGCTCTTCACAACATCCAGCATATCTTTTAAAAAATTATCGTTCAACGTGTTTCCCAGCAAAGGTTCGTCGTGTCCTGTTTGGATCAAACGCAGAGCTTTTTCGCGTATTGCAATACGGTTGTGAATAATCGAACGGATTTTTTGATGAAGCAAATTTGCATCAAATGGTTTTGTCAGATAATCGTCGGCACCAAGGCCAAGGCCATGCAATAACATCGCGTTTTCGTCGAGGGCAGTTAGCAATACTATCGGAATATGCGATGTTTCAAAAGTAGCTTTCATGAGTTTGCACAATTCAAAACCGCCCATCTGCGGCATCATAATATCTGATATTACCATATCGGGCAATTCATTTTGAGCCAGATCCCATGCTTCTACCCCATTTGAAGCAGTTATTACATGATATTCGAGCTCATACGACAAACGAAGAAAATGCAGCAACTCTTCATTGTCTTCAACAATTAAAATCTTTATTGTTTTATTCGAATGTTTTTCATGTGCACTAACAGCAATTTTATTATTTTCATCAACGGGTTCAACATCATCATCAACATCAAGTGCATCAATCGATTTGCTGACTGCAACCTCTTTTACTTTTTTAAAAGGTATGTTAATTGTAAAAACCGAGCCTTTGTTTTCTTCGCTGGTAAACGATACTGTTCCATCGTGTAATTCAATAATTTTTTTAACCAATAACAAGCCTATTCCCGAACCAACAGTTTTTGTGTTTATAGCATTTTCGGCTCTAAAAAACTCTTTAAATAATCGTTTCTGATCTTTTTTTGAAATACCAATTCCTTGATCGCTAACACTAAAAACCCACTCGTTGGTATTGGCATCGAGTTTAATTTCAACAATACTGTCAGCTGCTGAATATTTAATTGCATTTGACAAAAGATTGTCAATAACCTTTTCAATTTGATTAACATCAACTGCAGTTTGGTACTGATCAAGAGTAAATGTTTTAACAATCTGAATATTTTTAACAGCAGCAATTGAGTCAAACATTTCGATACGATAATTTATAATCGAAACAATATCAACAGGCTTAAACGTGAGTTGTTGCTTTCCGATATCAACTTTCTGAAAATCCATTAATTGGTTCACAACAGCTCCTAAATGTTTAGCTTGCTCGTTGGCAATTTGAACAAAGCGACTACCTCTTGCCGACAACGATTTTTCGTTGTTCAGTTCTTCGATAGGTGCTTTTATAAGAGTTAACGAAGTACGAATATCGTGAGCAGTATTGGTAAAAAAGCGCACTTTTTCTTCAGTATGTTTTTGTTTTAACCGGCTGAAAAAATACCAGAAAACGGCATAAATTAATACACTAAAAAACAAAAACAAAACAAGCAAGAACCACCATTTTGCCCAAAATGGAGAAGCAATAACAATGTTTAAGGTGCGTTGTGCCACAAGCTGCGATAATGAGCTGTCGTACATATTAATTTTCAAAACATATTTACCAAAGGGTATGTTGTTATAATTTATAAGCTGATGATTTGAAGGCTGAGTCCATTTAGTATCGAGGCCTTCGAGTTTCCACGAAAACTTTGCTTTTGACACATTTCCAACCGACAATATTTCGAGAGAAATTGTATTCTGATCGTGCTTTAATTTTAAATTCTGTATGCTGTCGGCGGGTTTTTCGGTGTCAGGTAATTTAATATCGCGAATTGAACGGCCAAGCACACGTATATCTTGAAAAAAGATACCTCCATCGAGTTTTTTTTCTTTCAGTGTTGCCGGGTCAAAAACAAAAACTCCGTTATTTGAACCCATAGCCAGGCGTCCATCACTCAATAAACAATGCGAGTTGTTATTAAACGATGAACTTATAAAAGGTAAATAATTTGAAAATGTTAACACAGTTTGATTTTGTGGCGAAAACCGGCATAAGCCACTTTCGGTTCCCAGCCATAAATAATTGTTGGAATATACCACACTGTTTATGTTATCCGAAAGTAATCCGGTTGCCGAAGTATATGTTTTTATGTCGGCCGTATCATAATTATAACACATTAAACCGGCACCATTGGTTCCAAACCATATTTCGGTATCCTTAACCAAAATATCGTTTACCACATAATTATTAACCAAGATAGTATACTGCCCTGAATTTTTATTCAATTGAAGTAAACCATACGAACACGCCAACAGCATTATTGAATCGTTATACTGTACTATTTTGCTTACCGGCTGAAAATGATATTTACGATACTGGTTTTTACCCGGTATATATCGAACTACTTCGCTATTTACACCAGCAATCCAAATATCGCCATACGAATCTTTAAAAATACTAAAGGTAAAATCGCTTGCAAATGGGCTTTCGGGCTCGTTTTGCGAATAGTGATTGATTTCATTCCCCGTTTCTTTATCGAGCACATAAACCCCCGAAGCATACGACCCTGCCCATATTTGTCCCTGATCGTCTTCGCAAAGAGTTAAAAAAACCTGTGCCTTATCGCGGTGATTTGCATTTAAATGGAGCCATTGCCTATTTTCACGCTTCCATACACTAATTCCGTTATCGGTAGCAAACCACAAATTTTTGTTGCTATCTTCCAAAATATCGTTAACATCGTTATTCACTAACGAGTTCGGTTGATTAATTTGATGTGTAATCTGTTCGATATTTGAAATACCCAGATCGAAATACGATAAGCCTCCGGTATAAGTACATACCCATACTCGTTTGGTTGAATTGTCGTAAAAAATATCGTACACTCCGTTTCCGCGAATTGCAAACATATTATCGACATCGCCTTTGTACACCTCTCCAATTTCCATTAGCTCACGATCAATACTCCAAATCCCCTGACCATCAACTCCTATCAAAAGTGTTTTATTGTCAAGCGCCTCGATATCCATTACAGGCTGATGCGGAAAACTGTGGGGCATAAACCGGGAGAGTACATCCCGATCTAAATCGTAATAAAACAATCCGCTAAAATTTGTGCCCAACCACAATTGATTCCGATGTTGATCGTAATAGGCCGATGAAGTAGCATAATATGTATTTAAAAGGTTGGGATAGAGTATTTTTTTGCCTTGAGTGTTTACATTAAATAGTGCAATTTCGTTTAATGCCACTATAAAAAACTGCTCGTCGCTAAACCATTCGAGTTGCGTTACCGGGTTTGTTGAGTATTGATTCAGTTTTTTTTGTTCTCCGTTATACATAAAAAGCCCGTCGGATGTTGCCATCCACCACATATTTTTATCATTCGACAAAACCGATGTTACACTTAAATGAATATTGTTTCGAACTTTAGCAAGATTGTATTCGAGTAAAAATTTATCGGACACGGGGTTGTACTTAAACAACAAGCCATTGTTTGAATAGCCCCAAAGCACTCCGTTGGAAAATTCTAACTTAACATTGAGAGCATTTGGCGACTCAAAAGGCAAGTGATAAACTCTGTAATCGTCGCCCGTAATGCGTATTACACCCGATTTAGTTGATGCCCAAATAAAACCATTGGCGTCTTTGCAAACCGATGAAGCCTGGCGTAAACTAATGCCAAACAATTCGTTAATATTATAAAACTTATAATTTGATTCATTGGCTTGTACAACGCTTATCATTAAAAAACAAGCTGTAAGCACAAAAAGCAAACGAACATACAAATACCTCATAACATAAATTTTTGGTTTGCAAGAGCATAAAAACAGGCAACACTATTTATTTACTACAAACTTCGACATCATTCTGTTGTTTCGGTTTAATATATGTACAAAATAAACTCCATTTTTAAGCTCCATTTCAATTTCGTCGCACACTACAGCACTACTGTATTGTTTGGTTTTGACAATTTTACCATTTAAATCATAAATAAGCAATGCGTTAAAATATTCGTTACTTTCGATTTTGAGTATCGATTTTACCGGGTTAGGATACACTTTCACTTGTTGACGAAAAAGCTGTACATCAATACGATTATCAACAGTATCAACAATACAATTGCTTGCATCGCCCCCCACACCATCGGGTATTTTTCCGGTATTTGTAAGATAAAATTTATCAACAGCAGCACCATCTTCGCGATAACACACTTCCAAAGTATGCCAACCTGTATCGAGTGGATAAAAAACAGGATTATCGGGCGATGAGCTAAAAACAGGAGCCCATTCCCAAGTGGTTTTAACAGCCAGGCCATTCCAGTTTATCCAATCGCCATCGTCAACTCGCACCCAAAACGAATCGTCGTCGTAATTAGGAGCAATAAGCCTGCCCCAAATCATAAAATTTCCGCCCTCGTCAATATAAAACTGATGCACCAAATAATCGTCAGTATTACCCGATACTTCAGAAGTTGATTGCACCCCCGGTTTTGATGTAAGATATTTACCACCCGAAGCCAATTCATCGTCAACAATATCCCAATTATCTCCAACATTGGTACATTCGGCTTCAAGCCAAATTTCGGCGGTATTTTGAGTTTGAATTGTAATATTCACAGTATCAATATCTGTTGCTCCGTCGTTATCGGTTACTGTAAGTACAAATTGGTAATTTCCAATACCCAAATCGATATCAACATTGGGCAAAGTCGAAATCTGTACACCATCACGTGCCCACGAATAATTTACGATTTCGCCATCGGGGTCAAAGCTTTGTTCTCCCGAAAGAGTAAAGCTGATATTTGTTCCCAAAGAATCGGTAATTATCATCTCGTTACCAGCTACAGCTTTTGGCAACAGGTTGCCCAGTTTTCCGCCACTCAGCGGATTTGAAGTAAATGTAGTTATACTCTGCGCATCGACACTTACCGTAAAACTCCCTTGAGTTATACCAGTTTTGCCATCGTTTACCAAGCGTTTTGATGCAGTTGTAGTAAATTGGGTTATTGTATCAATTCGATCAGTAATGTTATTGACAGTAAAATTGAGTGTTTGCGGAGTGTTGTTTTTATTAACAACAACTACTACAAGGTTCGAATCGCTTGTGTATGCAGTTGTTGTAACTTTATCAGTCGGGTTAAAATTGCACTCAAGCCTGTGAGCTCCCCCGCGAATAAATTTCGAAAACTGCGACAAAACATATCCTTTGTGTGTAATATTTCCTGAGTCGTCAATCAAACCATAAAAACGCCGAATATACCAATAAACGAAAGCACTCATACGGGCATGCATGCTTAAGTTTATTTCATCGGCCAGTTCCATAGCCAAAGCCCATGTATTGTCTTCGGGTTTGTTACTGCCCAAAAGGTGCTCAGTCATCCATATTTCTTTGTTTTTTTCGTATGCAAGTGGATAATAATAATTTGACTTTGGAGTACCATACAAGTGAGTTCCCAAAATATCGATTTGCGAATTTGCCAGAGAATCGTTCAATAATGGGTCGATTGTTTTTCGCACATAACCAAGTGATTCGGGAGCAATAACACGACAATTAATATTTTGAGCATTTTCTCTCAAAAACTTGAGTAATTGTGCAGGTTCCCACCAGGTCCAACCATGCCAATCGGGTTCGTTTTGTATCGAAATGGCATACAAAGGCACACCATTTCGCTGCATATAATCAATAAAATTGTTTAAATGATCAACATACTCGTCGTAATATTCCTCCAAAAGCACATAATCAGTACCATCCTGAGTTTCGCGCAAAACTTCGCGCATATGCATAGGAGGATTCCATGGCGAAGCAAAAACTAAAGCCCCTTTACTTACAGCATATTGTGCAACAGGCAACTCGTTACTCCATGCCAATGAGTCGGGAGCTACCTGTATTCTAAAAATGCTTAATCCTATTTGTCCGGGGTCATTACCAAAAGCTTTTTGCTGCATATCGGCACTGAGTTGCTGCCCTGTCCATGAGTTAATGTGAATACCTCCGAAACCACGAATTATTTGATGTTCGGTATTAAAATCAATTTCGACAGTTTGTGCTTTTACCGAACTGAATTGCAGCGATATAGCTAAAATAAAAAAGAAAAATAAAAACTTAAAGAATCTGATCATAATAATTTTATTTTGTTTTAATCAATTTTACGGATTCTATGTTTCTCCCCGAATTTAAATGAAGAATATACAATCCCGGCCTAAGATCTTTGCCAAGTATTTTTGATACTCCGATACTTTTCCCCGTTTCAACAATTTTTCCTTCGAGAGTAAAAATAGAATAAGAAATTGACATGTTGTTGGTATTGATTATAAAACCTTGCTTAAACGGATTAGGATATACTTTCCATTGTATTGTTTTTTGCATTTGATGAAAGCCTGTATAGAACGATTCGTGAGCAATAAACTGCACAGTTTTTACAAAAAAAGCATTGGCTACTCCGTTCCATCGCAAATACACATCGTGCTGGCCCGAAATATTGTTTACAGTAGCTTTTACCTTTTCCCAATCAGACTCACTGCTTGTTGGTGCAATATCAATAGTGGCAATTTTTGTACCCCCGGCTTCAAGATCATCTATCCAAACCTCGAGTATGCCACCGTTTTCAGAAAAAACCTCAAGCTCAATAGCTGTTGGTACACGCTCGTTTTCGCCTAAATCGACACCGGCCAACATAAGCCAACCACCATTTTCGGTGCTGTTAGTCATTGCTCTGTTGCTTCCTGAGCCTTTACTTTCGAGTCCAAAATAATTAGTATAATTTATGGCCTGAATTGGCGAAAATCCATCCTTAAAAGCATAATAATCAAAATGAGCTTTTTTACCTTTGGCAAACAAACCATTGCTTGTTCCTACCCACCAGTTCCAGTTTTCCTGCGACTTATCTAAATTCGTCACGTTTATAGCATCTCCAATTTGAGTCCATGCAATTCCGTTAGAGCTGTAAAAACCTCTCAAAAGATGATTCTCACGTTGTGCTTTTAACCACAGTTCGTTACCAAGTAAATTATCAATCTCGAAAACCTGGGTTCCAAACCTGATGCCTAATTTTTTGCCATTGTTGTAGCCTGAATATACTTCGGCTGTTACTGATTGATTTCCGTTGGTAAAATAAATACCTGCCTGGTGACTGCTATTTTCGGCATCGAAATCAATTTTGGTGACAATAGCATTATGATGACGCGTTTCTTTATGCAAAATATGAGTTGAGCCAATACCTGGTAAAAGAGTAAGCCAACCCGGTTTTTCAACGAGTGAATACTGAGTAGCAGCTTTACGGTTCATAAAATGCCACGAAAGTTCGATGTCGTCGTTTTCAAAACTATCGGAACGGGGTGTTTTCCACGGAATACCCGATTTTGGTAAGTTTGGCTTCAATTGAGGTGTTGATGTAGGTGCTTTCCCGGTTGGTTTCCCGTTTACATCCCAGGTTATTTGATGGAGTAAGCCCTGTCGGCCTTGGCCGCTCCAATCGTTACCACTACGATTTTCGTAACTGTGCGAAATGGTCCACCAAGTACCGTCATCAAGCTGAAAAGGCTGTGCAATATGGTTTGGCGACCGAAATGCAACCAAAGGATCGGTTACATTTTCGAAAAAGTCACCCAACTCTTCCCAACTTTCAGGGTTATCGGTAAGCTCAGGAGTACGCAACACATACTGACCACCGGCTACGTTTCCGGCAATAAAATAATAGTACCAGCCGTTGCGTTTACACATAACCGGCCCTTCGGCCCAACTATAGCGTCCGTCGGCATTAATAAAATCAAGATTGAGTGCTTCATTAATTAAATGTCCGTCAGTACCTATTTCCTGCATACGGTTAATTCGCTCACCATTTTTTGTGAGCATATAAGGAGTTCCATCATCATCAATAAAAATTGAATTATCGTAACCTACAGGCCCGGTACTTGAAGTTGTTCTCATTTTAACCGGTAAGGTCCACGGCCCTGCCGGATGATCGGCCTTACAAAAATACTGTCCACCACCAGCTGTATTTGAGAAATATATCCAATACGAATCATAAAAATATGTAATTACTCCTGCCCATGTTCCTGCCTGGGGTTCGTCGCTAAGTATACCGTCCCAGCTTACCGGAATAACCCTGCAAATTTCTTCCCAGTGTACCAAATCGGTTGAATGAAGTATAGGCAAATAAGGAGCAAAATGAAAATTTGATCCACATGAATAGAAATTATCACCATCTTTAAACAGTGTCAAATCGGGGTGATCGCCGGGCATAATTGGATTAATAAAGGTTTTTACCTGGGTATACGCTTCAAGCGGAAAACCATTTTCGTCAACTGGCATGTTATTGCTTCCGGGCTCAATATTTTCGAAATTACTAACAGTATAAAAAAGATTAGCCTTTCCGAAAGCGATTTTATCGATATCGAGTCCATCTTCGCGGGCTCCAATACTAAACATTAAAGAATCATTGGTATTATCGACAGTAAAAATTACAGGATTTTCAATATTTAAAAATTGAGAAATATTAATCCATTTCCATACTAAATTCCCTACACTTCCGGTGCCTGAAACTATTTCGTCGGGATTCGAACTCCCCACCGGAACGATACCGTTTACCAAATGCCAATGATCGGGATTAGCAGCATCATTCAGTCCAAAATTCTTACTAAAATAAAAGCTGTCGTCATCATAAGTATCACTTCCAACGCGTACTTTGGCATAAAAATGATATTCACCTTTTTCGGCAAAATGCAGATTAAACGTAAGTATTTTTGAAACATCTCCGGGCATCGACCCGTCAAGCAAGTTGGTTTGCGGCCTCACAAAACGTATTTCGTTTTCGGTAAGTACCTCATAATCTGATCCCATATCGGCATTTTCGGTTTCGGCAATAACCGGCAGCCCTTGCGCCAATAGTATGCTATTGCATACAAAAATTGTAATAAATAATAGTAAAGTCTTCATTTTTATAAATTATTGTTCGTATTAAGGATAGCATAAAAGTATGATTGACTATTATAAATAATCTATAGATTCAGATATTTAATTTTAATTTTTGAGTAAACGTGCATTCAAAAACGAAAAGATAAACTACTCGGTTTCGGTAGGAGAATTACCAAAATGTTTTTTGAAAACTGTACTAAAGTATCCCACACTTGAAAAACCACACATTTCGCTAACCTCGGTAACCGAATATTCCTTGGTTTTAAGCAATTCAACCGACTTATTTAAGCGTATACACTTGATAAAATCGGTTGGCGACTGATCGGTAAACGATTTGATTTTTTTGTAGAGAAGCGAAGAACTCACGTTCATTTCGGAAGCGAACTCTTCTTTTCCGAATTTTGAATTTGAGAGATTGTTAACAACAACATCAAGGGCTTGTTTTACAAATTGGTCGTTTAGTTTATTCTGGAAAATGGGTTCGGTATTGTTTTTATCAACAATTTTCATTGCTTTTTCGCGTACCTGCTCTCTGTTTCGGATAATTGTTTTAATACGCTGAGAAAGCAAGCCCATATCAAAAGGCTTTGTAAGATAATCGTCGGCACCTAAACCCAGCCCCTGCAACTGTTCGGCTCTACCGCTTAAGGCTGTAAGTAAAATTATTGGAATATGGCTTGTTTTATAAGTCGATTTCATTAGCCTGCATAGCTCAAATCCGTCCATATTTGGCATCATCACATCCGACACAACCATGTCGGGCATATCGTTTTGCACAATATCCCATGCCTGGCAGCCGTCGTTTGCTAAAACAACATTAAACTCCCGGCTAAGAGGCATTTTTATAAAATTTCGCAAATCATCGTTATCTTCAACAATTAAAATACTGAGCGAATCTTTGCTGGTATTTGTCTCACAATTATGCAATATTTGATTATCTGTAATTGATTTTTCGGGTATATCTGCTTTTAACAGAGCTTGCACTTCGACTTTCCGATATGGAATAATAACTTTAAAACTCGATCCAACATTTTCCTTACTGCTAAAGGTAATGCGGCCACCATGCATATTTACATAATTTTTCACCAACAGCAAGCCTATTCCTGAGCCAACAATTTTAACATTGATGGCATTTTCGGCACGGTAAAATTCTTTAAAAAGCTGTCGATGAGCTTTACGGTTAATTCCAATGCCTTGATCAACTACTTCAAAAATCCAATTAGAGCCTTTGGCTTCGAAATTTAAATTTACTTCGGTATTGGGTTTTGAATATTTTATAGCATTCGAAATCAGATTGTCGATTACTTTCTCAATCATCGACTCATCAACAGCGCATAAATAATTGCTTTCGGAATGATTAAAAACAAGATTAATGTTATTTTTTTGAGCAAGCGATTCGTACATCATTTTTCGATGATTGATAAGTTGAATAATATCAATCATTACCAGCGAAAGGTTTTCTTTGCCAATATCAACTTTTTGAAAATCTAAAAGTTTTGTTGATACTTTAATCAGTTTTACAGCTTGATCGGATATTAAATTGAGATAATATTTCCCGTTTTCGGAAAGGCTTTTTTCTTGAAACAATTGTTCAATTGGGGCACTTATAAGGGTTAACGATGTGCGAATATCGTGCGTTGTATTCGAAAAAAAGCGAATTTTTTCGTCTGAATGGATTTTTTTCAAATGATCGATATAATACAAAAGAAAAAAGGAAATAATGAATACAGCCAAAACCAGTATTAGCGATAAAAACCACCATGTTTGCCAAAATGGGGGAATAATTTGTATATGTAAACTTCGGTTGTCAATAATATGGGTAAGTGACGAATCATACATTCGAATATTCAGAACAAAATTACCACTTGGGATATTTGTATATGTAAGAGTACGTATACCTGAGGCTTTACTCCAGGTGTTATCAAGCCCATCAAGTTTCCACGAAAATTTTGCACCGGCATCTTTAATTTCCAGAGGAATCATTTCGAGTGCTATAGTGTTTTGATTATAGTGTAGCTTAAGCCAAGCAATACTGTCAACAGGTACATCAAGCTGCATAATTGAAGTATCTCTGATTGAACGCCCGGAAACAATTATATCCTGGAAAAATATTTTCCCTTCAAACTGCATTTGTTGCAAATCGGATGGATCAAAAACCATTGCTCCATTATTACTCCCCATAAGCAATTGGCCATCAGACAAAAGAACACTCGAATTGAGATTAAAAGAAACATTCGAGAGCATAAAAATTGACGCAAAATTCTGAATATGGTTATTGCGTGGATTAAAACGCGCCACCCCACTCTCGGTTCCCAGCCATAAATATCCATCGGCATAAATAATGCTGTTTAAAAAATCCGAGGGTAAGCCTTCGTCCATAGTAAATTGATCAATCTTACCGGTTAATGCATTATATTTTAATAAACCGTCGCCACTTGTACAAAGCCATACAGTGTTGTCCTCAACGTGCATGTCGTACAATAAATATCCATTAAACATGTTCTGAAGAGCACCTGTTTTTTTATCCAATTTAACCAGGCCATAGGTGCAGCCTACCAATAAATAATCATCGTTTAGCTCATTAATTGTATTAATTGGCAGTTGAGCAAATATTTCAAAAGTATCTTTTTTATCGCGATAGCAAATTAAATTTCCATTTACTCCGCCAATCCATATATCGTTGTTGCTATCTCGAAAAATATCAAAAACAAAGTCATTATTAAATTCAAATTCAGTGGTATTTGTAGAATAATGTGCTATTTCCTTACCGGTTTTTCCATCCAATAAATAAACTCCCGATGAATATGTTCCTGCCCAAATACGTCCCCGGCTATCTTCACATAGCGATAAAAATACCTGAGCCTGCTTTTGGGTATTATGATAAAATGCATTCCACTGCTGTTTTTTTACATCAAAAAAACCAACTCCGTTATTGGTTGCCATCCAGATATTTCCTTTCGAATCTTCGAGTACACTATTTACATCGTTATTAACTAACGAATTTGGATTATTGGGCACATGGCTAACTTGAGATACAATTGATGAAGCCTGATCGAAAAACGACAAACCTCCGCTATAAGTACTTACCCACACCCTTTTGTTTTCGTCGCAAAAAATATCGTAAACTCCATTTCCGTTCAACGAAAACGGATTATCTGCATTGTCTTTATAAATATTTAAAACTTGGCGATTTTTCTTTTCAACTTCCCAAAGCCCCTGCCCATCGATACCTATTAATAAAGTTGAATCGGTGTTTGGCAAGATATCGAGTACAGGCTGTCGTGGAAAATTTTTGATGTTGTATTTAAAAAATACCGACCGATTAAAATCATAGAAATATATGCCATCAGCCAGGGTTCCAACCATTAAACAATTTAATGCTGCATCAAATGACAAACAACTCACGTTGTACGACTCTAATGAATTATTCTCGTATAATTGATCGATTTCAAAACTATTGGTGTGTAAACGGTACAAATCACTGTTTATAGTATAAACTATCTGATTATTATGAATTAATTCAAGACCTAAAACATTTGATGCTTGATTATCTACGAGTCGAAATTGCTTAGCGTCATACATATATAAACCAACCGATGAAGCTATCCACAAGCGATCAAACTCATCAACAACCATTCGGTTAATACTCAAGTAATTATTATTCAAAACACTGGACATATTAACCAACAAAAAGAATTCGTCGAGAATTACATCATACTTAAATATTTGCCCATTGTTGGTATATGCATATAAATTATTCCGCATGTACGTCAAACGTACGCTGATAATATTTGATGTTTCGTAAGGCAGTTGATAAATTAGATAATCATCGTCGCTTAAGCGTAAAACACCTGTTTTTGATGAAGCCCAAATAAAACCAACATCATCTTTACAAATTGAATTGGTTTCGCGTATTGATATTCCATGAATATCGTTTACGCTATAGAATTTTTCGTTAAAAGCAAATATTTTGTCCGGGAGCGATATGCTCACAATAGAAAAAAACAGAATTGGCAAATATCGTTTTACAAATCTTTTCACGAATATACTTTTGAGCGCATTAAACAACTCTGTAAATGTATAAAAACTTCGATAAAAGAAGGCAAAAATTAAAATCCAAAACTACGAATCAAAAACAAGCAACTCTTAAGCAATTCATTGTAGGTACAATAAATTTAAAATATGCCTATTTGTTAATTGCTTACTGAGTATCTAAAACCAGTAATATTCTCTGAAATACGCCACAATTGTCGGGCATCGTCTACATTTTGAGCAGCTTTAGTTGGCTCAACCAAAACCGGATAACCAAACAACTGACCTATGCCGGCCGGTCCGTAAAAATCGCCACCTTTTACGCTTGCATCAACCGAAGCACGTATTTGAGGCAATGCACCTTTGGCAGCACTTTGCATAGCTCCACGTGCAATTCTCGACACCTGTGTCATAAACCAACCGGTTTCGAAATGGCTGGCAAGCCTTGTGTTTGAACCTCCCGGATGAGCAGCCACAGCAATACTGTTGATATTATTGGCATCGAAAAAACGCTGCAATTCAAAAGTGAACAAAAGGTTTGCTAGTTTTGATTGCCCGTATGCACGCATAGGTTTAAACTGCCGGCTTTTTTCAAACATCAGGTCATCAAAATCAATTTTACCTCCTTTATGCGCTAAACTGCTTACATTAACAACACGTGACTTTGGAGTAGCTTTTAACAAAGTCAGTAAATGCCCCGTTAGCACAAAATGCCCAAGGTGATTAACCCCCAGCTGAGCTTCGAAACCATCGGCAGTTTTTATATGTGGTGTGGCCATAATACCTGCATTATTCAATAACACATCAAGCTGCTTGTGTGAGTGCATAACTTGTCGGGCAAAATTTTCAACCGAATTAAGACTGGCCAAATCAAGTTCCATAACCTCAATTTTACCTAAAGGATTACCCTCTAAAATATTAACTTTAGCCTCATTGCCTTTTTGTAAATTCCGACAAGCTAAAACCACTGTTGCTCCTTTATTTGCAAAAGCTTTTACCGATTCGTACCCCAGGCCACTATTGCCGCCGGTTACAATAATTGTCTTCCCCTTAAGATTAGGAACATCGCCATAAGTCCATTTCATATAATTTCTCCCCTATAATAAATATAATAATTACACCCTTAAGCGTAATGCTTAAACAGTATGAAGAAAATGTAAAAAAAGAACATGTGCAAGAGTATAATCATTTGTTTTTTTGTTTTTTTGGTGACGAAGGTTTTTATAAAAACACGCACATTTTTAACAAAAACAATTAGTTTTGAATGTAAGTATTGTTTATAACCTTAAAGAATTTTAAAATGAAAATTATTTCGTGGAACGTAAACGGTATACGTGCCGTAGCTAAAAAGAATTTTTTTGCTGATTTTGAAACCCTTGCACCTGATATACTTTGTTTACAGGAAACCAAAGCACAAGATGACCAGGTAGCCGAAACCCTGGCGCCCATTTCGGGGTATCACATTTACTCAAACTCGGCCGAAAAAAAAGGCTATTCAGGCACAGCCATTATTTCGAAAACCAAACCCTTAAACGTTACCAAAGGAATAGGTATAGACGAACACGACAACGAAGGCAGGGTACTGTGTGCCGAATACCAAATCTTTTATTTAATTACTGTGTATATGCCAAACTCGGGCAGCGAACTTAAACGGCTCAAATACAGACAAAAATGGGATATTGATCTTTTGAATTATCTAAAAAATCTTGAAAAGAAAAAACCCGTAATTGTTTGTGGCGATATGAATGTAGCTCACCGCCCTATTGACCTTACACACCCAAAACCAAACTATAATAAAAGTGCAGGCTATATGCAAGAAGAAATTGACGGCATGGACAGGTTTACACAAAATGGGTTGGTTGACAGCTTTCGGTATTTTTATCCCAACACAACCGAAGCATACTCGTGGTGGAGTTACCGAGCCGGAGCGCGCGCCAAAAACGTAGGCTGGAGAATTGATTATTTTTTAGTAAGCGAAAATTTTATGCCACAAATAAAATCAGCATCAATACTGAATCATATAATGGGAAGCGACCATTGTCCGGTATCCATCGAAATATCAGAATAAATATTGCAATCAAAACATAAGTATTCAAAAAAGGCTGCCTTTTGATGGCAGCCTTTTCAATTTATTTTTTAAACACTTTATCCTATTGAGTAACCATTAGGTAAAACAGCACCTTTTTTTATTACAACTACTCCATCTTTTATTGTATAAAGCTGATGATCAAAATCTTCGAGATGATTACCACCTTTTATACTCACATCGTTCCCTATACGACAGTTTTTATCGACAATACAATGGGTCAGATAACAACGTTCTCCAATACCCATTACTTTGCCATCGTTGTGTTCGTAATCAATTTCATCGAGTTTCTGATAATAATCGTTACCCATAACATAAGTATTCTCAATGGTTGTACCTTTTCCGATACGCGCACGAATACCAATAACAGAGTGATCGATTTTGCTTGCCTGTATTATACAACCATCGGCAATCATTGAATTATTGAGCGTAGTACCCAAAATTTTTGAAGGAGGCAGCAAGCGGGCACGAGTATAAATCATTTTATCCTCGTTAAACAAGTTGAATTTTGGAATATCGTCTGTCAATCCCAGGTTTGCATCGTAAAACGAATCGATTGTACCTATATCTGTCCAGTAGTCTTCGTACTGGTAGCTAAACACTTTATATTTATCAATTGATTGCGGAATAATTTCCTTACCAAAATCTTTTGTATCCTCTTCGAGAAGCTTAATCAACAGCTCGCGGTTAAAAATATAAATCCCCATCGAAGCCAGATAAAGCCTACCTTCCTGTTCCATTTCGCCACTAACGGCCGAAGTCCAATGAGGAAGCAAATCGGATGAAGGTTTTTCGATAAACTCTCGTATCCAGTTGTTTTCGTCGGCTTTAAGTATACCAAAATCGGGAGCATCTTTTGCGTTAACAGGCAATGTGGCCAGAGTAATATCGGCCCCTGCATTAACGTGTGCATCAATCATTTCATTAAAATCCATCTGATACAGCTGATCGCCCGAAAGAATTAAAAAATATTCGAATTCGAACTCCAAAAAATGATGTAAACACTGGCGAACAGCATCGGCAGTTCCCTGAAACCAGTTTTTATTTTCGGGAGTTTGCTCGGCTGCAAGTATATCAACAAATGCATTCGAAAAATGCCCAAACTGATAGGTATTTTTTATATGTTGATTTAATGATGCTGAGTTGAATTGAGTCAACACAAACATTCGGAAAATATCGGAATTTAAACAATTCGAAATCGGAATATCGACCAAGCGGTATTTTCCTGCAATTGGCACGGCAGGTTTCGATCGCTCAACTGTTAAAGGCGACAACCGCGAACCTTGCCCTCCCCCCAAAATAATTGCTAATGTTCTCTCTTTCATACATTAAGTTTTATTAAATATTTTTAATTATACGTAAGGTATTCGCTGCAAAATATGTTTATAACATTGTATAAATTGTATACCTCATGTATTGATGATTAACACTTCAATAAGATAATATATTTTTTTGTTGATTGCTCAAAATAATTTGTATTAATTCTTAATATCTGATTTTTTTCCCGGAATGACAACATACAAAGCTCCTGATTTTGAAACAAACAAAACAGATTAATAAATCGTAAAAAGAACTTAATCAAACTCTTAAATTCAACAATTAAATTGATTTATACAAATTGATATAATCATTGGCAGCTTTATCCCACGAGTGATCAATTTGCATTATTTTTTTACGAATATTGGTCAGCATTTTTTTGTCGGTATAAAAGTCTTTTGCTCTTTGCATCGAATACATTACATCCTGTGTTGAGCAATGGTTATGGCAAAATCCAAAACCACCATCGCCCATATCAATAACCGTATCGCGTAAACCTCCGGTTCGGCGCACAATAGGAATTGTTCCGTAACGCAATGCATACAACTGGTTTAAACCACATGGCTCAACCCGCGATGGCATCAGCAAAAAATCGGCTCCTGCATAAATTTCATGCGAAAGTTTCTCGTTATAGCCAATATATGAACAAAAATTGCCTTTAAACTGCTTTTCGAGATGGAGCAAACCGCCTTCAATATTTTGTTCGCCCGAACCTAAAACAAGCACATTTTGTTTTTGTGTATAGTTTGCCATAATATGATAAATAACATCGGGCAATATATCGGCTCCTTTTTCTTTTACAAGCCTGCCAATAAACGCAAACAGTGGTTTTTTTATATCGAGGCCAAACTGTTCGCAAAGCATTTTTTTTGCAGCCTTTTTCCCTTCATCAACATCATTTACTCCAAAGTTTACATCAAGCATTGGATCAGTTTCGGGGTTCCATACATCGGCATCTATCCCATTTAAGATTCCAACACTTTTATGCCTTTCCATTCGTAAAAGCTCTTCGAGTCCGCTCATCGAAAGGCTGATTTCGTCTAAATATCCGGGCGAAACAGTTGTAACTTTCCAGGCACATTTTATAGCCGATGCCAATGGATTTATATCGCCCCGCCACTCAATCAGTCCATTAAAATACGAATGGAACGAAGGCAAATAATTCAATTTATCAAATCCGAATTGCCCTTGATATTCACCATTGTGAATGGTAAAAACAGTTGGTGTTTTTTCGAATTGCTTATATTCCCAAACTTTCGACATCATAAAAGGAATAAATCCTGTATGCTGATCATGACAATGAACAATGTTGATTTTCTTTTTCCATGAGCTCAACCAATTTACGGCAGCTATCTGAAAAGTTATAAATCGCTCAATATCGTCGCCATACGAATAAATATTTTCGCGATCGAAAAGCCCCGGAATATCAATCATATACAAGTTATAACCAAGATCAATGTTTTGTGGAACCAGTACATAAAAAGTATAGGTAATGTGCGCCAGGCGTGCATAACCTGTAAAAATATTATCGAAAGTATGTGCACTTCGAAATTTATTATGATAAAAAGGCATGATCACTGAAGCTTTATGCCCTAATTGATTTTGATACTTTGGTAAAGCTCCAACTACATCGGCTAATCCACCGGCTTTTGCTGCAGGATAGCATTCGGCACTAATATGTACTATGTTCATTTATATTGGTTTTTGTAAAATATCAAGCATAATAACAATCTTTTTAAATGTATAAAAAAAACATATGCAAAGCTGTGCCGAAAAAGTATTTTTCAACATCAAAAACACCAAAACACACTATTTTTACTGATTTACAACACACTATGTTTTGATTTTTTCTTATCTCTTATCAAAAAAATACATTAATCAATCGTTTCGCTTAATCAGAGTAAAATCACCAAGAGTTATAGATTGTTGAAAAACTTCGTTAGATGCATCTTTTTGAACAACAGTTCCGCTAATTGCACCTGATATTGAATTGCCCGAAACACTCCCTGCGAAAAGTTGCGAACCACCACTACCCTCACCCGGTAATATATCGCCATGTAAAGTTATTTCTACTCCATCAATTTTACCTGTCACACCCGGCTTTCCTAAAATACTTAATTTATCACCATCTTGATTTATCTGAATAATATCCTTTTCGTTTTAAACACGAACGTATGGTGTTGAGTAATTTGCATACATATCGTAACTACCGGCAATACTTTCGTGCATAGTGCCTTTAACTCCCAAAAAATTTCCGGTAAAATCGGCTTCATAATTTTTAAAAACACCTGTAATGGTGTCATTCGTTTGATTTACCGTACCATTAAAATATATTTTTGAATGCAATAAAACCTCCACTTGATTACCCGAAACATACCCGGTAAAAAAATAGTTATCAACTCTACGCTTTAATGTACCGTCAGGCTCCATGGTAAAATCAACCATATAACGAGGCCCCTTGTTCCCTTCATCATCGTAACTTTGAATAGTCCATTCCCCCGAAACGTCACTTTCGGGCATTGCTTTTTTTTCTAATACAATGTTATCAATCAACAAATCACTATCATCATTTTCTATAAAGAAATCCAAATCAGCTTTATTGTTTCCCATACTGTTCATCACAAAAGTTTTAAAAACCTCCGATTTATAGGAATTGGCATAAGCCGGGGTAAAATCCGAAAAGTGTGTAAACTCATTGTTCTCATCACCATTAAAATCGGCGCGTACTTGTTTATCTTCACCCGAGGAGGCAATATCAAAACCAAGCCGGTACCTTGTATTAGCTTCCAGTATAAGCCCTTTTGTATAGCATAGCCGAACATCCCATTCATTTTCGTCTATCGACGAAATGCTTACTAATAAAGCTTCATTTTCGATTTCCATACTGGCCTCACCATCACCTTCGGTTTCAATTTTCCAATTTTCGGTACCATTACTAAAATTTCCATTTTCAACAGATATCGATGGATCGTAACCAAATTCGTTACATGAAAATAAAATAGCAACTGAAGCAATTGACAAGGCAAAAAACAATTTTTTCATTTGAATAAATTTTAATTTAAGAAAGGGTTAATTGCTATAAATATATAAAAAATAGAACATTGCAAAAAAAATGATACATTAAACACAAACCGGCCTCTTTTTTACGATCAGAATAACGCGTAATTCTTTTTAAAATAATGATATACTAATCGGCAATTAATTTTTATATTGAAAACCGAACCGAGCAATCAAAACAAACAAATTAATCAATTGCAAACCGGCTAATCTACATTCTTATGCAAAAGCAATTTTTGGATTTCCTTCTCCTCTTCTTTATCATTTTAAACGGCTGTCAGCAAAAGCAAAGCAGCATTACAAATTTATCGATGCTCGAGGGCGTGGCTACCATTGCCGTACCCACCGGTACCGTGGCCGACCAGTTTGTGCTCGACCGT